>CACMKJ010000013.1 GCA_902614225.1 Rhodospirillaceae bacterium | reverse complement strand
GAAAAATTAAAAACAACAAAACAAAAAACAATAAATTCAGATTTGAATATTACTATAGAGGACTTAAATAAGAACATTAATTTATTAAATAATGAATTACAAGAAGTTCAAAAAGCCCTTGAGCAAACTGATAAAGATATTAAAGAAAAGAATGTAGAGATTAATAATTTAGGCAGTAAACTTAATGAAGCTTTAAAGGAAAAAGTCGGGGAACTAGAAGGTTATAGATCAGAATTTTTTGGAAAATTAAAAGAAATAATAGGTGAAGAAAAAGAGATCAATATAGTAGGTGATAGATTTGTATTACAATCTGAAGTTTTTTTTCAATCAGGATCTGCACAAATTGGAAATGATGGAATTAAAAAGATAGAAGAAATAACCAGAATTTTAATTTCTATAACTAACAAAATTCCTAATAATATAAACTGGCTTATTCAAGTGGAGGGGCATACTGATAATATTCCTATATCAACTGAACAATACCCATCAAATTGGGAACTTTCTACTGCTAGAGCTATTGCAGTAGCTAAAATTATGATGAAAAATGGAGTGTCTTCGGCTAAAATTAATGTAGCAGGTTATGGAGAACATAAACCTCTTTTAGAAAATAATAATTCTACAAATAGAGAAAAAAATCGTAGAATTGAATTAAAACTAACGCAACCCTAAAATATAGGTGAACAATATATGACTGTTAAAAAAAATGATATTAGCTTTGAAGAAGCTCTTAAAGATTTAGAAAAAATTGTTGAGGATTTAAATAATGGAGATATGGAACTAGAAAAAGCAATTACTGCTTATGAAAAAGGTATACAACTTAAAAATATTTGTGAAGAGAGGCTTAAAAATGCCCAAGAAAGAATAGAGCTAATCCAAAATAAAAAACAAGAAAATTAGATTAATAACTTAAAATGCAATTGTATGATAAAAAATCTATCCTAATAGATTTAAAAAAACATAAAAGTTTTTTAGATAAGAATATAGAAAAATATATAAAAACTTTAGATGCTCCAAAAGAAATTAAGAATATAATGATTTATGCTGTTTTAGGAGGGGGTAAAAGAATTAGACCATTTTTACTAGCAGAAATTGCTAAATTATATGGAATTAGTTCTAGCGTTTATAAGTATCCATGTATGGCAGTAGAATTAGCGCATTGTTTTTCATTAGTTTATGATGATTTGCCATGTATGGATAATGATGATTTAAGAAGAGGAAAGCCTACAGTGCATAAGGCATTTAATGAAGCTAATGCTCTTCTAGGTGGAGCATCATTATTAGTTTACTCATTTAAGCTTTTGAGTTTAAATTCATTTAAAATTAATATTGAAGATAAATTAAAAATAATAAATAATTTTTCTGACGTTACTGGTGCTGAAGGAGTATTATCTGGGCAATATTTAGATTTACTAGCTGAAAATAAGAAGTTTAAATTAACTTTAAATAATTTTAAAGAAATTCAAAAAAAGAAAACAAGCTTGTTAATTGCATTTTGTACTCTTACAGGTGCTATTGTAGGTAAGGCAACTAAAAAAGAGCAAAAAGAGATGTTTGATGTAGGACTATTGATTGGTTCATTATTTCAAATTCAAGATGATATCTTAGATCAAGAAGGCAATGAAGAAGAGATGGGAAAAAAAGTACGTAAGGATAAAGATCTTAATAAAGCAACTATTATAAGACTTAAAGACATAAACTATGCAAAAAAAGAAGTTATAAATGTAGGTTCAAAAATTAAAAAGAAGCTTTTATTAATAAATAAAAATACTGAAAAATTGATTAAGCTAACAAATTTTTTAATGCATAGAACTAGCTAATGAAGGCAAAGGAAAGATTAGATAAAATATTAGTTAATAAAGGTTTTGTCGAAAGTGCTAGCAAGGCAAAGGCACTTATAATGTCTGGCAAAATTATAGTTAATGGAAAAAAAATTGAAAAGGCAGGAGTTAAGTTTTCAAAAAATATAAATATTAGAGTTTTAAATAAACAACATGAATGGGTTTCAAGAGGCGGAGTCAAGCTTTCAGATGCCATTAAAAAATTTGATGTAGAAATTAATGAAAAAGTCTGTGCTGATATTGGAGCGTCTACAGGAGGTTTTACAGAGGTATTATTAAAAAATAATGCAAAGCATGTATACTGTATAGACGTTGGCAGAGGACAATTAGATTGGAAATTAACTACTAATAAAAAAGTAACTATATTTGATAGAACAAATGCTAGAAATGTTGATCTTGCAGAAATTGATGGAGATATAGAATTAATTACTTGTGACCTTTCCTTTATAAGTATTAAAAAAGGCCTAGCAAGAATAATAGAATTTAATAAAACAAACATAAGTCTTATAGTATTGGTTAAGCCACAATTTGAATTATCAAAAGATAAAATTGGTAAAAATGGGATAGTATCTGAAGTAAGTTATAGAAATGAAGCAGTTAAAGAGATAGGTGATTGGTTAGTTAGTAAAAATTGGAAAGTAGTTGGTATCATAGATAGTTGCATAACTGGAACAAAAGGTAACCAAGAGTATTTTATTTATTGTGTAAAAAAATAAATCTAAAAATAATATTCTGTATTAGGTACCATATTTGTCCCAGACGCAATTCTGTTAGTCATATTAAAAAAAGCAGCAACTTCTATTATTTCTAAAATCTGAAATTCATTAAATTTTATTTTTCTTAGTTTATCTCTATCCTCTTCATTTATTTTGTGTGATTTTTGGGTAAGTTTAGAAACAAAATCTAGCATTATTTTATGTTTTTTCGAAATTTGAGCTACCTCATAATTAATTAATATATTTTTTGCTTTTACTGGATCTTTGAGAAGTTTTGCTAAAGTATAGCTATGAGAAACACAACAGTATAAACACCTATTAGTAGTAGATACAACTACTGCTATCATTTCTTTTTCTATTTTTGATAAATAATTATCATCCTGCATCAACCTATTATAAAAAATATTAAAAGCATCAAATTTTTTTTTATCAATAGTATTTGTTTTTAATATATTTGGTATTAACCCTAACTTTTCTTTGCAAATTTCAAAATAGTTTTGAATATCCTTGTCTTTTAAATTACTTTTAATAGGAATTTTTAATGACCATAATTTTCCATTTTTCATATACATACCTTTAATTTTAAACTTGAGTCTTTCTTCTTAATAAATGATCAGCTAATACTAATGCTACCATTGCTTCTGCTATTGGTACACATCTTATACCAACACATGGGTCATGCCTTCCTTTTGTTCTTATTGTAGTATTTTTATTTTTAGTATTTACAGTTTTTTGAGTTTTCAATATAGAAGAAGTAGGTTTTACGGCAATTGAGCAAACTATATTTTGTCCAGAAGAAATCCCTCCTAAAATACCACCTGCATTATTAGATAAAAATTTCACTTCACCTTTTTTATCAATTACCATTTCATCTGAGCTTTGTTCTCCTTGCATATTAACTACATCAAACCCAGAGCCTATTTCTACTCCTTTAACAGCATTAATTCCCATCAGTGCTGAAGCTAGTTCAGCATCTAGTTTACCATATATAGGTTCTCCCAAGCCTACAGGGACACCTTTTGCTATAACTTTAATTAAAGCTCCACAAGATGAACCTGATTTTCTTATTGATAACAAATAATTTTCCCATTCACTCAATACAGAGGAGTCCGGACAGAATAGATGATTTTTTTGTTGGAAATCTTTTTCCCATTTTTGTTTTTTTATTTTTTTATTTCCAATTTGGATTACTGCTCCCGTAATTGATATTTTCTTTCCTAAGATTAGTCTTGCTATTGCGCCTGCCGCTACTCTCATAGCAGTCTCTCTAGCACTAGATCTTCCACCTCCTCTATAATCTCGAATTCCATATTTTTTAAAGTATGTATAATCTGCATGAGCAGGTCTAAACTTTTCTTTGATATCTGAATAGTCTTTACTTTTGTGATCAGTATTTTTAATTATAAGGCTTATAGGGGTTCCCGTTGAAAACCCATTAAATACCCCTGATACAATATTTATCTTATCCTTTTCCTTTCTTTGGGTGACAAATTTTGACTTTCCAGGAGCACGCATATCTAAAAATTTTTGAATATAACTTTCAGTAATTTTTATATTTGAAGGAACACCATCAAGCACTGCACCAATTTCTGTTCCGTGACTTTCTCCCCAAGTAGTTAATTTTAATATTTTACCTATACTATTATAGGACATTTTAAACTTTACTTATATCAGGAGCATTAACATTTTTCATTCCTACTACATTGTACCCAGCGTCTACGTGAAGTATTTCACCAGTAGTTCCACTACTCAATTCAGATAATAAATAAACTGATGCCCCTCCAACATCATCGAGCGTAATATTTCTTTCGAGTGGAGTATTATACTCATTCCATTTTAAAATATATCTGAAGTCGGAAATTCCTGAAGCGGCTAGTGTTCTTACTGGACCGGCAGAAATAGCGTTTACTCTAAATCCTCTTTTCCCTAAGTCAACCGCAAGATACTTTACGCTAGTTTCTAATGCAGATTTAGCTATTCCCATGACATTATAATGAGGAATTACTTTTTCAGCGCCATAATATGATAAAGTTAAAAAATTTGCTTTTTCATTCATAAATGGAAGAGCTTCCCTAATAAGTGCAGTAAAGGAATAACAAGAAATTTCCATTGTGTTCAAGAAATTATTTTTTGTTGTATCTACATAATCTCCTTTTAGTTCCTCTTTGTCTGAAAAGGCTACCGCATGAACTATAAAATCTAAATTACCAAAGTCTTGAGATATATTTTCAAAAAAACTTGGTGTTTTTTCATAACTTTGTATATCAAACTCATAAATATTATTTGCATTTACTTTTGTTGCTAACGGAATAATTCTTTTTTTAAGAGCATCATTTTGATATGTTAGCGCAAGTTCTCCACCATGCTGATGAATACAACTTGCTATTCCCCATGCAAGTGATCTTTCATTTGCAATACCTACAACCAATCCTTTTTTTCCTTTGAGGATAGAACTTTTTTTCTCTTCCATAATTTATATTAATATATTTTAATTATATATTACAATAAATAATTAGTTTTTGAGATGAAAGCCTTTTTTTTTGATATATTTGGAACACTTGTAGATTGGCGCTCATCTATTGTAGAGGGAGCAAAAAATCTTAAATTTTTTAATAAAAGAAGATTAGAACTAGAAGAATTTGTAATTAACTGGAGAAAAGAGTACCAGCCTATTTTAAATCAAGTCAATGATAATACGTTGCCTTGGAAAACTTTAGATGAGCTACATGGATACACCTTAGAAAAAGTTCTTAAAAAAAATGAATCTTGATAAAGTTAGCAAGAAAGATAAAAAATATTTAGTTATGCTTTGGCATAAAATTAAACCATGGGATGATAGTTGTATAGCAATTAATCAATTAAATAAAAACTATATAACTGCTAGTCTTTCAAATGGCAATATCTTGCTTCAAAAAAATCTTTTTAATTACACAAGATTAAATTTTGATTTTATTTTTTCTGCAGAGCATTTTAAAAAATATAAGCCAAATAAACTGGTATATTTAGGCGCTGCTAGTATGCTTAATTTAAATTTAGATGAATGTGTTTTAGTTGCATCGCATAAGAATGATTTATATGCTGCTAACAGAATAGGAATGAAAACAATTTATATTAATAGAAAAGATGAATATGGAAGTTTTAAGAATCACTTTAAAGAAAAAAATTTTACTGCAGATTTAGAAATATCTAGTTTAAAAAATATAACTAATTATATAAAAAAAATAAAATATTAAGAAAATAGTAAACTAAGAGTATTCGCTGATAAAGCAGGTCTTTCAGAATTTTTAATTTCTATGTTTATCTTACTAGTTAATAAAATACCTCCTTTATAATCTTTAGCATCTAGGACTGAGATTGCTGCTCTAATTTGATTATTACATATTACAGGTGAAATAAATCTTATTTTATCAGTACCGTAATTTAGAACTAATTTTAGATTCTTACATTCCCATACTTCATTGATAAACTTTGGTATTAAGGATAAAGAATAATAACCATGTGCTATAGTATTCTTAAAAGGACTCTCTGTAGCTGCTTTTTTTTCATTTACGTGTATCCATTGAAAGTCTTCTGTGGCAGAAGCAAAATTATTAATTTCTTTTTGTGTTACTAATTTCCAATCACTATAACCTAAAAACTCTCCTACCATATTTTTGAAAATTTCAGGTTTCTCTATTACTTTTTTTTGCATATTTCAATTTAACATTTTATAAAAAAGATGTTAATAAATATTTATGTTTAATAAAAAAGATTTAATATATCAGGTAACTAGAGAAGGAGGTACAGAACCTCCTTATTCAGGAGAGCATGTTAACAATAAAAAAATTGGTAACTATGCATGTATTAACTGCGATGCAATAATATTTTCTTCAGAGCACAAATTTGATTCAGGGACAGGATGGCCTTCTTTTTATGATTTATTAGATAATAAAGCTGTGCATGAAATAGAAGATAATAGTTTTGGTATGAAAAGAATAGAAGTAAAGTGTAGCAGTTGTAACTCTCATTTAGGGCATGTATTTCCAGATGGGCCACCTCCTACTGGTTTAAGGTATTGTATTAATTCTGTTGCGCTAAATTTTAAAGAAAAAAAAAAGTAAGTTGATTGTTTTACTTTTTTATTAAACTTTTTAATATCAACCATTTCGCCCATCTTTTTTCAATTGACATCCCAACATTATATTCACAGATTGAACTTTCAAAAATTATTGAAAGTATCGCATTATATGCAGGTTTTTTATTTTTATACGTGCTATGTATTTTGGAATTAAAATATATAAAAGTATTAGTAAAGTCTTGATCCCAAAAAGGTTTTTTTTTGTCAATATTTTTACTTATCTCATTATTAATAATTTTTAAACTATTAGCTTCCTCAAATTTTAATTTTTCATTTGTTAAAAGAATTTGAAGAGTTTTTTTATAATCCAACATTTTAATTATTCTTTGTATAGAACCAAAAAAAGGAATTATGCCTTCACTTGTGTACGTAAAATCCAAAAAAGTATCAATATCAGCTTTTATATAATTACATGATAATACTAATTCTAATGCAGGACCTCTCACTACTCCATTAACATGTGATATAAACTTAATAGAACTTTTTTCAATAGTTCGTGTTATATGCTGTAATAAAGATAGTGCTTCATCTATTTCATTTGCTTTACTAAAAATACTGTTTAATTGTAACTCAGTATTAAAGTTTCCAATTACACTGATGTTTTTTGTTTTATTCTCATGAGTAAGTTTTTGTAATATATCATTAAGACCTTTAAATGAATTCAAATCAAAAGATTTCCCTTTAATTTCAATAGAGCTGTTATTCGATAACTCAAAG
Source organism: Rhodospirillaceae bacterium (assembly GCA_902614225.1). Taxonomy (GTDB): domain Bacteria; phylum Pseudomonadota; class Alphaproteobacteria; order TMED109; family TMED109; genus TMED131. Next base: position 19,657 of record CACMKJ010000013.1, on the reverse strand, counting down.
CTTCCTTGAACCACATTAGACTCTTTCTATAATAGTTGCAGTGCCCATACCTGCTCCTACACAAAGAGTAATAAGTCCTGTGTTTAAATCTCTTCTCTCTAACTCATCTAAAAGCGTTCCTAGTAACATTGATCCAGTTGCTCCAAGAGGATGTCCCATAGCTATTGATCCACCATTTACATTCACTTTGTCTTCACTAATATCAAGAGCCTCCAAATATCTTAACACTACTGCTGCAAAAGCCTCATTAACTTCAAATAAATCAATATCTTTTTGGTTCATTTTAGCTCTTTTAAAAACTTTTTCTGAAGCATGTTCTGGTCCTGTTAACATTATAGTTGGCTCTGTACCTATAGAAGAAAATGCTTTTATTTTAGCTCTTGGTTTTAAATTAAGTTTTTTCCCGATTTCTTTATTGCCGATTAAAACAGCAGCTGCTCCATCAACTATACCAGAAGAGTTACCAGCATGGTGTACGTGATTTATATTATTGTTTTCTGGATATTTCATTAATGCAATTTCATCTAAACCAGAATGCTTTCCTATTTTTGAAAAAGATGGTTCTAGAGAAGCTAAACTTTGCATAGTAGTTTCTTTTCTTATTAGCTCATCATGGTTGAGCATCAAATCACCATTTTGATCATATATACTGATAATACTATTTTTGAAGTATTTTTTTTCCCAAGCCTCATTAGCTTTTTTTTGTGAATTAACTGCATATAAGTCAACATCATCTCTACTATAATTATATTTAGAAGCTAAAAGGTCTGCTGAAATTCCTTGTGGTACAAAATAAGTTTTAAATGCTACAGATGGGTCTGTCATCCAAGCTCCTCCTGCACTGCCCATCGGAACTCTGGACATTGACTCAACTCCTCCTCCAATGGTTAGATCAGACTGACCACTCATTACCTGAGCAGCAGCAATATTACATGCCTCTAAACCAGAAGCGCAAAATCGATCAATTTGCGTACCAGGTACTGATTGATCGTAATCTGCATCTAAAACTGCAACTCTAGCTATATCAGAACCTTGTTCATTTACAGGGTGAACGCAACCTAGCACAACATCGTCAATAAGTTTAGTATCTAAATTATTTCTTTCTTTTAATTTTTTAAGTGTTTTCGAGGCTAGTTTAATGGGTGTTATTTGATGCAAAGAACCCGTATTTTTTCCTTTGCCTCTTGGAGTTCTAATTGCATCATAAATGTAAGCTTCAGTCATATATTTTCCTATAGGTTTCTACTAATTATTTCTTTCATAATTTCACTTGTTCCGCCATATATTCTTTGCACTCTAGCATCCATAAATGCTTTAGCTATTGGATATTCTTGCATATAACCATATCCTCCAAATAATTGCAGACATTCGTCGATAACTTTAAACTGTAACTCAGTACACCAAAGCTTTGCGATAGCCCCATCTTCAGCAGAAAAGTTATTATTGATATGTTCAAAGATACATCTGTCTATATATGCCCTTGCTACTGATAGCTCAGATTTTAATTTAGCTAGAGTAAACTTAGTATTTTGAAAATCAATAATTTTAGTATTAAAGGCAGTTCGCTCTTTAGTATACGAAATTGTCCAGTCTAAAGCTGACTCAGCTGCTGCTATAGCTGTTACAGCAATAGATAACCTTTCTTGTGGTAACTCATCCATTAATTGCCCAAAACCTTGACCTGATTGTCCTAAAATATTTTCTATAGGTAGTTCCACATCATGAAAAAATAGCTCAGAAGTATCTTGAGCCTGCATTCCAATTTTTTTTAAGTTCTTTCCTTTTTCAAATCCTTTTCTATAATCTTCACATAAAACTATTGAGATACCTTTAGCTTTTTTTGTACTATCTGTTTTAGCAACTACTAAAACTAAGTTTGCATTTTGTCCATTTGTTATAAAAGTTTTAGAACCATTTAAAATTATATTATTTTCTTTAACAGTTGCCTTTGTTTTTATATTTTGAAGATCCGAACCAGTGCCAGGTTCTGTCATAGCTATTGCTGTAATAATTTCTCCTCTTACCATTTTAGGCAAATACTCTTTTTTTTGAGTATCAGAGCTATAGTTAATCAAGTAAGGTGCTACAATATCAGAGTGTACTGCAAATCCTGGTCCACTAGCACCAATTTTTGCTAGTTCTTCTATAACAATAACATTAAATCTAAAGTCACCACCTATACCACCATATTCTTTCGGTATATTTGGACAGAGGATCCCTAAATCACCAGCTTTTAACCATATCTCTTTTGGAACAATTCCTTCTTTTTCCCATAAGCTATGGTGAGGAAATACTTCTTTACTAACAAATTTAGCTACTGTCTCCCTAAAATAATTTTGTTCATCATTAAATACTGTTCTTTGAAACATATATAAATTTTATAGTAAAAAAAAAGTTTGTAAATATTATCTTAAACTACAAATTTGTTATATAACTTACGCATACCCAATATCCACTTATCAGTGTCTTTAGTTTTTATCTTAATATATTTTTTTACTATCTCATGAGGAGTGATTAAAAACTTACCTAAAGCCATTTGATCTAGACTAATTTTAGCAACATCATCAGCTTCCAACATTCCATTTATTCCTGCAACTCCACCATCTTTAATTTTTTCTGTCATTGGAGTATTTACGCCTTGAGGACATAATAAACTTACACCGATATTTTTTTCACCATAAGTAATAGATAACCATTCTGCGAAACCAACTGTAGCATGCTTGGTTGTAGAATAAGTAGCAGATCCTACTTGAGACAATAAGCCTGCAGCCGAAGCTGTTATGAGAAACCATCCACTTTTATTTTCTAACATTTTTGAGATAGAATGCCTTACTATATTAGTATGCTGTAAAACGTTAACTTTCCAAATACGATCCCAATGTTTAGCAGATGCAAGCCCATCATCATCAACTGCTACACCTGCATTGCTACAAAACAAATCTATTATTCTATGCTTTTTATATATTTCGTTAATAGTCTTTTCTACTTCAATGTCGTTACCAACATCACATTGAAAAAAATCTGTATTTTTTTCATTACCTTGTCTTATATCTATATTGATTATAGTTTTTGCTTTTCTTGATTTTAATTCTTTTATAAGAGCTGCTCCAATTCCGCTAGAGCCACCAGTAACAACACATATTTTGTCTAATGGATTAAAATTAATTTTATTCGCATAAGTAATATTTTCACTCATTAAAAAAACCTCTTCAAAAAAAACTTATTATGGCACAATATTAAATTAAAAAAAATGCTTATTAATAATAAATCATATAGAACAATTTGGTTTGATAAAAAAAAAGAAGAAGTTAAGATAATTGATCAGACCAAACTACCTTTTTATTTGGAAATAGTTTCTTTAAATAATTTAGATGATGTAATTAATGCTATTAATCTTATGCAAGTCAGAGGAGCACCATTAATAGGAGCGACGGCTGCTTATGGCGTTTATTTAGCCTATAGAAATTTAAAAGATAAAAATAAAATAATTGATCAAGTAAATAAAATTAAAAATACTAGACCAACGGCAATAAATCTTTTTTGGGCTGTTGATAGTATGCTTTCAGTAATAAAAGATAATTTATCGTTTTCTGAAATAGAGAAAAGTCTTTTAGATCAGGCTAATAAAATTTGTGAAGATGATATAAATAGATGTAAGAAAATTGGAGAATTTGGTTTTAAAATTATAGAGTCATTACATAATAAAAAGGGAAAAGTAAATATTCTTACTCATTGTAATGCAGGATGGCTAGCAACTATTGATTGGGGAACTGCTACTGCACCAATTTATTTTGCTAAAAAAAATAATTTAAACGTTCATGTTTGGGTTGATGAGACAAGACCTAGAAACCAGGGAGCTTCTTTAACAAGTTATGAATTAAATAATGAAAATATTGCAAATACGATAATTGCTGATAATACTGCTGGTATTTTGATGCAAAGAGGAGAAATAGATATATGTATTGTTGGGGCTGATAGGGTAATAGTTTCAGGAGATGTTATTAATAAAATAGGAACATTCTTAAAAGCTATAGCAGCAAAAGAATTTAATATTCCATTTTATGTAGCGATACCTATGAATACTATAGATTGGAAAACCAAAAACTTTAAAGATGTAGAAATAGAAGAGAGAAATAGTAATGAATTAAGAAATATTAAAGGTCTAGATGAAAAAAATAATTTAAAAACAGTTGATGTCTATCCAAAAGGTAGTAAGGCTTACAATCCTGCTTTTGATATTACGCCTAAGAAATTTGTTACAAAACTTATTACTAATAAAGGAATAATAAACTCTAATATTAATGAAATCCTAAACTTAAAAAATGAATAACAATAACAAAAAAAAAGATATAGTTAAATACTCTAAATTATTTTCAACTGAAAGTTTTTCACCAATTAGATCTGGAAATATCTCAATAAGAAGTAAACTTAATAATAAGGAAGGTTTTTTTATTTCACCGTCTGGGAAAAAAAATTTAGAACTAACTATTAAAGATATAGTATTTGTATCTTTAAATGGAGATATAGAAAAAAATAAGAAACCTTCTTCAGAGTGGAGATTCCATTTAGATCTATATAATTCTACTGAATGTAATGCAATTGTTCATGCTCATTCAAAGTTTGCTGTAATTTGTTCATGCTTATTTAAAAAAATACCATCTTTTCATTACATGATTGCTTTGACTGGAAAAAAAACTGTCAAAGTTGCAAATTACGCTTTATTTGGAAGTAAAAAATTATCTATTAATATATTGAATGCCATAAAAGGGTCGAAAAGCTGTCTGATATCTAACCATGGACAAATTTCAATAGGAAATAATTTACCGGATGCATATGAATTGGCTAATGAAGTTGAACTATTATGTGAGTATTATTATTATTGTAGATTACAAAAACACCCTAAAATTCTAAATAATAAAGAGATGCAGAGTGTCCTTGACAAAATAAAAAGTTACAAAAATAAAAATGGTGCCCTCAGGTAGAATTGAACTACCATCTGACCCTTACCAAGGGTCTGTAATAACCATTATACTATGAGGGCTTTATGAAACTAATATAACAAATTTTTATCTTTAATAAATGTTTATATGATAAAAGAAAATAAAGAATTCAAAGTATCCGTTGTTATTCCAACTTATAACAGAGTAGCTTATTTAGGCAGAGCTATAACTTCAGTATTAAAACAATCTTATCCAATAAATGAAATTATAGTAATAGATAATGGTTCTACTGATCAAACTTTAAGTTTCATTAAAAAAAAGTTTAATAGTATTAGAGTAATTATTGAAAAAAAAAGAGGAGTTAGTTTTGCGAGAAACTTAGGTATAAAAAATTGCAAACATAGTTGGATAGCTTTTCTTGATTCTGATGACGAATGGATTACAGATAAAATAGAGAAACAACTTGTATTCCTAAAAAAAAGTAATTTTGAATATCAGTTTATTCATACTAATGAAATATGGATTAAAAATGGAATATTAAAAAATCAAAAAAAAAAACACTTTAAAAAGGGTGGTTATATTTTTGAAGACTGTTTAGATATTTGTAAAATATCTCCCTCTAGTGTTTTGATTAAGAAAGAATTATTTGATAGATATGGACTATTTGATAATAAGTTCAAAGTTTGTGAGGATTATGAACTTTGGTTAAGGATTGCTAGTAAAATAAAAATTGGTTATTTAGATAAGCCTTTGATTAAAAAGTATGGAGGACATAATGGCCAGCTTTCCGATAAGTATTGGGGTATTGATAGATATAGAATTAAAGCTCTAGAAAAGATACTAATAAATGATAATTTAAATGAGCAACAAAAATTAAAAGTTTTAGAGTATTTATTAAAGAAAATTAATATTATACTTTTAGGGGCAATTAATAGAAATAATAAAAGAATATTTAATATGTATATTAAAAAAAAATTTTATTGGTTGAATTATTATTATAATGTCAAAAACAAAGATAATTAATTTTTTAATAGCCCTCAAACATGAGGCAATTCCAATAATAGATTATTTTGAATTAACTCTTAATGACAAAAAATTTAGGAATATCTTTAGCAATGTGGAAAAAACTATTTTTCTTATTATTACAGGTATAGGAATTAAAAATGCTAAAAAAGCCGTTACTAAATTAAAAAAACTTAATAACAATAAGGATGATATTTGGGTCAATATAGGTATAGCTGGTCATGAAACGTTTAAGGAAGGATCTATTTATGAAATAAAAAAAGTAATCTCTAGCAATAACAAAAATACTTTTTTCACAAACTCTTTTTATAATAAAATACCAACAACTACTGTCTGTTGTGTTGATAAGGAAGAAAAAAAATATAATAATAAATATCTTTATGATATGGAGAGTTTTGGTTTTCTAGAGGCCTTAGATAGTCTAACGATAAAAGAAAATATTTTTATGTTTAAAATAGTTTCTGATAATTTACAATTTAAGCCAAAGAGTTATAAAAATGTTGCTATTTCTTTTATTTCAAAACACATAAGGAAAATTGATAATATTCTTGATGAATATAGAAATAAGCCTTTAGAGAATTTTTATAATGTAACTTTAATGCTAAATATAATTAAAAATAAGTATCATGTAACATTTTATAATAAAAAAAAATTGGAAAAAATCTTAACAAAGATTTTTGTAATAAAAGGTCAAAAGGAAATTAAAAATGACATCTTGGTTTCAAAATCATTAAATAGCTTAATAAAAAAATTTGAAAGCTACTTAACAAAATACATCTTAAAAATCTAAATGACTAAACTTATTTATATAGAACGAGAAATTAAGGACCATTTTAGAACTAAATTAATATGTAGTAAAATTAGTAATCCAGAAATTATCATAATCGATAGATTTAGTGAAATCTTTAATAAAAGAAACCAAAGCTTTAAACTTCAAAAAAATGATCCTGCATTGATATTAGCAAAAAAATATAAAAATCTACTTCATAAAACACCAGAGAATTACGGAATAGGAAATAAATATAATTATTATTTTTCTTATATGTATAATTGCTTATTTGATTGCAAATATTGTTTTTTACAAGGCATGTATTCTTCTGCAAATTATGTAATATTTGTTAACTATGAAGATTATTATGAAGAAATAAAAAAAATTTCTATTACAAATAAAAAAAAGAATATTACGTTATTTTCTGGATATGATTGCGACTCTTTAGCCTTTGAGGCAGTTTCAAACTTTATGTCTTATTTAATTAAAAAAATACCAAAATATGAAAATATAGATTTAGAAATAAGGACTAAAAGTACATACGATAAACTCTTTTCAAAGAATATAATTAAAAATATTATAATTGCTTACAGTTTTACTCCTGAAAGGTTTTCAAATAAATATGAAATAGGTGTTCCTAGTGTAGATAAAAGATTAAAAGTCATAAAAAGACTGTCAAATTTAGGCTGGAAATTAGGCTTTCGTTTTGATCCTGTTATTATTTATGATGGTTGGCAAGAAGACTATAAAGAGTTATTTGTTAAAATTTTTCAAAATATTGATATAGATAATGTACATTCAATAACCTTTGGTAAATTAAGATTTCCAGAGACTATTTATAAAAAGTTAATCAAAGAAAATATATCAGAAAGCCTTTTTTTTAATTTAGAAAAGAAAAGAAATTCCTATGAAAGTAGTAATGAATATAATATTGAGAGCTTTTTGATTGAAAACCTTACTAAATTCATTGATGAAAGAAAAATTTTTTTTAATAATTAGTTATGAATAAAATTATTATTACTGGTACATCTAGAGGCATAGGAAATACTATTGCTAAAAATCTTTTGAAGCACAATATTACAGTTATTGGCATATCAAGAAAGCATACCATAAAACATAAAAATTATTTTGCTATATCTTTTGACTTAAATGACCTCAATAACATTAAAAATATTTTAGATGATATTATATTTAATCATAAAAAAATAGACGCTATTATAAGCAGTGCAGGTTACGGAGTCTTTGAAAATCTAGAAAATTTTAAGGAAAAAGAAGTTATAGACTTTTTTAATGTTAATTTATTAGCTCACATACTAATTTCAAAGAGTTTAGTTTCACATTTTAAGAAAAAAAAAACAGGACATTTTATTTTTATTGGATCAGAGGCTTCTTTGAAAGGTAACCAAAAATCTACTCTTTATTCTGCAGCTAAACATGGTTTGTTGGGTTTTGTTAAATCTTTTAGAGAAGAATGTAATAAGTCTGAAATTAGAGTTACTATTATAAATCCAGGAATGGTAAATAGTTCCTTTTTTAAAAAATTAAAATTTTCGCCAGGTAAAAGTATTAAAAACTCAATTAAATTAGAAGACATAGCAGAATTAGTTTTTTTTATTTTAAAAAGCAATCGAAATATCAACTATAATGATATTTACTTGAGTCCAATAAAAAAAGTTATTAATTTTAAAAATAATTAAAAATCTGGCATAAAGATTGCGTTATTTTTAAAAAGTAATAACTAAATGTTAATATTTTGACATTTGAAAGGATGTGCTATAATGGCAAATACTAATATGGCAGAAGAACAAAATACAGAAGCTCAAGAAGTATTTGAGTCACTTAATGGCACTCAAAAATGTGCCATTTTGATGTTGTTAATAGGTGAGGAGGAAGCTGCTAATATTATGACAAATTTAAATCCTGATGAAGTTAAATCATTGGGTACAGCAATGTATCAAGTCCAAGATGTAGATCAAGATACTGTAAATATGGTATTAGATGAGTTCTTGTCCATAATAAAAGCTAATACAGCACTGGGGTTTGGAGCTACTAATTATATTTCTACTGTTATGTCAAAAGCACTAGGTCAAGAAAAAGCTCAATCAGTATTATCTAAAATAACTCCACAAGATGCTCAAAAGCCTATAGACATACTTCAATGGATGGATGCTAAATCAATTTCAGAATTAATAAATGACGAACATCCTCAAATTATTGCTGTTGTATTGTCGTACCTTGAATCAGCGGTGGCATCAGATGTTTTAAGCCAATTAGACCCTAAGGTACAGCCTGATATTATTTATAGACTATCTACATTAGAAAATATTCAGCCTGAAGCTTTAAAAGAGTTAGAAACGGTAATGGAAAGAAAGTTTAATTCAAATGCCTCTTTAAGAGCTACTCAAGCAGGTGGAATAAGAGCTGCTGCAAATGTTATGAATTACCTAAAATCAAATGTTGAAGCCACTGTTATGAAAGAATTGACAAAAAAAGATAAAGATGTGGCTAAAGAAATACAAGAAAATATGTTTGACTTTGAGAACTTAGCTGGAATTGATGATAAGAGCATGCAGTTCTTAATTAGGAGTTTGGATAATGAATTAATAGTTGTAGCTTTAAAAGGAGCAGATGACACATTATCAGAAAAGTTTTTTGCTAGTATGTCTCAAAGAGCTGCAGCAAATATAAAAGATGAAATGGAGGCCTTAGGTCCTATGAGATTAACTGATGTTCAAGAAGCCCAAAAACAAGTGATAGCAGTAGCTAGACAATTAGCTGACGAAGGACAAATAGTTCTTTCTGGTAGAGGCGGAGACGAATATTTATAGTCCTATGAATGAAAGTAGACTTATATATTATACTAAAAGATTTTTTATATTATTCTTTTTATTTTTAATAGTAAGCAAGTCTTGGGCTCCAGCAAGAATGCATAAAAATACAATTATTTATCCTACTGGTCATAAGTATGAACAAAAAGAAAAATATGAAGTTTGTAGGTTAAAAAAGGAATTAAGAAAACCTACAGAAATTAAGTGCTTTTATACAAGGCAAGATAAACGAGGGTCTGAATTAATTATTACTAATGACCAACCCACCTTTTCATGTTTAAAAGAGATGAAATGTAAGAGAGAATAATAGCTTTTTTATTGACCTATAGATTTTGTAGTATTATTGTATAAGCATGGCTGGAAGAGGAAAAGAAGAAGAAGGATACTCAGTAGAGGCTAATGAGAATATGGGTGTTGCATTGGAACAATTTAAGGAATCATTAATTCCTATTGGATCTGAAGAGGCAAACAAAAATGTATTCGCAACAATTAAAATTATGATCAAAGGAGTAAGAAGAAGATTAGTTGATTTAGGTAATGTAGATGCTCCAGAAGGTCCTTTGAAAATACAATTAATGATTTTTAATAAGGAACATATACCTTTAGTAATAGAGCAGTTAAAAGAAGAAGGTTTTAAACCGAGGACTGATGCGGGGTCTCAATATGTCAAAGTTGATGTACCTCCTCCAACTCGATTACAATTGATGGACGTAGCGTCAGATGTAGATAGAAGAACAAAATCATGTGTAGGAACTATGAATAAAATTAGAAGTAATACAGCCATAAGAATAACAAAGGCCGTAGAAAATGAATTTATTGATCAGAGAACTGCTGGAGTAGCAAATAAAAAAATAGAAAAAAACTTTTCAAAGTTTGAATTAGAAGCAGTTAAAGTGGGTATGGTAAAAAAAATAGACATTTTAGGGAAATGGTTTACACCTGAAAATGATCAAGAAAAAGATTTATACGCAAAAATGAAGAAAAAAGAAAATAGCAAAGAAGAGAGTTCAGTTTAATCTGAATCTATATTTTTTTTAATGGAAGATAAAAGGTGTAATTGACGCCAAATTTCTTCTGATCTTATATTGCTATCATTTAGTCTATAAGACAGCGTTCTAATAACTGCTTTTAAAATAGGGTCAGCACTTTCTACTTTATTAAAAAAAACCTTTTTTTCTATTATTAATAAGCGAGTATCTGTTGCGGCTTTTGCAGATACGCTATGTTCTTTATTGAAGAGGCTACTTATCTCGCCAAATAATTCTCCTTCTTTTAATGTTCCTATCACATAATCATTTTTACTTATAATTTCAACTTCTCCAGTATATATATAATATGCAAATTTTGGCTTCTCATGTACTTTGTAAATCATGGAGTTCTGTTTAAAGCTAATTTGCTCTAAACCAGAATTAGTGATATTTTTAGTTATATCAGTCATATTTTAATGTACCAAATTTTTAATTATTATATTATAAAAAAATGTTTCCTTTAAAAGATGATAATCCTACTCAAACTAAACCTATAGTTACAATTGCTCTGATAGCTATTTGTGTTTGCATATTTTTATACCAATTATCTTTATCATATTCAGGGAATACTCTTATTATCAATAGTTTTGGTATGAAACCTAAAGAACTTTTTCTGAATCCAGGTTTGACTAATTATTCTACAATTTTTTCTAGTATGTTTTTACATGGAGGATTTATGCATTTAATAGGTAATATGCTTTTTCTCTGGATTTATGGAAATAATATCGAAGATGCTATGGGGCATACTAAATTTTTACTATTTTATTTTGTATGTGGATTAGCAGCAGCTCTTTTACAAGCTTTAGTAACACCTAACTCAGCTATTCCAATGATTGGTGCCTCTGGTGCCGTATCCGGAGTTCTAAGTGCCTACTTACTGCTCTATCCTAAAGCCAGAGTTTCAACTTTAATTTTTATCTTTTTCTTTATTACCGTTATTAGAATACCAGCAGGTATACTGATATTAATTTGGTTTGCAACTCAGCTTATTAATGCTAATTTGACTGATCCTAATAGCCCTGGAGTAGCATGGTTTGCTCATATAGGAGGTTTTTTGATGGGAATATTATTATTACCTTTTCTAAAGAAAAAAAATATAAAATATTTTGCCTCAGGTAATAAACATAGTCTTATACAAAAAAACATAAGATTGCGTTTTAGGAAATAAAATTATTCATAAAATTCTTTTATATCAGGAATCCTTGTAAAAGCTACTTTAGTACCAGAAAAGTCAGATATATTTTTAGGTAAACTGCCTATTGTTATACTATCTCTACCAAATTTTGAATTTATCATATCTATAGTATCAGATAAACTATTTCTCTTTTTTATAGTGTTTTCAAAGTTATTATTTAGATATTGAAAAAAGTTAGTTTGAGCTGACTCTAGAGGCTCTAAATCATATAAAACGACACTAACTTGTTTAATTCTTTTTATTTTATTTGATATTAGTATTTCTTTCCATGTTAAATTTGATTGTTCCAATAAAGTAATACTGTCATTTATTTTATTAAAATTTTTTTTTCCTTCTATAGAGTAACCACTTTTTATTTTGATATATATTTTTATTTTTTTACAAAAGTACCTTTTTCTTCTTAATCTACTCGCTGCTTTTAGTACAAGTCTATTTAGTATGTGCTTTGCTAAATCAGGCTTTCTCCAATTTGGATGCAACACATGACTGTGACCAATAGTACTTGTCTTAGTAGTTATTTCTTCAATGTCATTACCTCTTAACATATTCCAAAATCTTTCTCCTTGTACACTGCCCCATATCGTCCGCATATTTTTCGGAGATAGTTTATACAGGTCATTAATAGTTTGTACATTGGCTAGTATTAACCTCCTCTCCATTCTTTTTCCTATGCCTGTTAGATCAGAAAGTTTAAGTTTTTTTATTTTGTGAGGTAGTGCGTCTTTAAAAAGTATTTTTAACCCATTAGGTTTTTTTAAATTACTTGCTGTTTTTGCTAAAAATTTATTAGTTGATATGCCTATGGAGCAGCTTATATAATCTCCCACATTCTTCTTAATACCTGACTTTATATTAATAGCTAAAGAGACAGCATTTTTAGGTTTACATTCTTTTCCTATTAATTTACAAGCTACCTCATCTATAGAGCAAACATGTTCTATGGGAATGTGTTTGTTAATCTCATTGATCAACTTATGATGATAAGCTATATATTTTTCATGATTTGCTTGAATACAAATAATATCAGGGCAAAGCTTTTTTGCTTCTGCTATCATGGTACCAGTTTTTATACCCTTTTTTTTAGCTTCATAACTTGCAGCAATAGCACAAGTATAATCTGTAATAGATGGAACTATGGCAATAGGGCGATTTCTAAGAGGTGGATTTATTTGTTGTTCAATAGTAGCAAAGTAACTATTGAAGTCTAAATATAACCATTTCAGATTTTTGTTCATTATTTGTTCACTTTATGTTCTTATATAAAAATGTCAATAACGTATTCTAAGATTTTTAAAAAATAAAGTCCTTAATAATATAATTTGGAAAAGCTGAATATTTTTTGCAAAGTTTATCAATACTATTTTTATATACTTCATAATTATTACTGTTAGTTAGTTCATGTTTATGAATGCCATTAGTAATTAATAAAGAATTAAGTTTATTGTTATTAGCACCTAATATATCTGTTTCAAGAGAGTCACCTATAACTAAAACTTTATCTAAAGCTAATTTAGTATTGAAACTTCTTAAAATAGTAAAAGATTTTTCATACATAGCTTGAAAAGGCTTTCCATATCTAAACACTTCACCTCCATTATTGTGATAATAATCTGCTAATATACCGGCACAAGTAATTAATTGTCCATTTTGTCTAATCACTACTTTATCAGGATTAGCACATACTAAAGGTAAATTATATTTTAATGCTTCATTAAGCTCTTTTTTATAATTGTTGAGAGTATGATCAAAATCTCTAGTTCCACAGACTAATACAAAAGAGCTTTTACTTATAGAAGAGACTTCTTCAATTTGAAGATTTGTTGCTATACCTTTATCAAGCTCTTGACCAATAAAGTAATAGTTTTTACCTAGTAAAGATAATCTTTTCTTGTTAGATAGACACTCTTCACGGCAGACTTCACCTGATGAAACAATATTATCATATAAATTGTTATTAATTCCTATAGAACTCAATTTATCAGATACTATTTTAGCTCTTCTAGGAGCATTGGAAAGAAGAATGATATTTTTATTTTTTTCTTTTAATTTTTTTAAAGTTAATTTTGCATATTTATAAGCTTCTATGCCATCCCATAGGACACCCCAAATATCAATAATAAAGGCATCATAATTATCGATGATTTGATTTATATTATTTAATGATTTATAGCTTTGCATAAAATTATTTATTTAATTTAGATAATTTAACGAAATCAAGAACCATTTTATCTACTATGCTTATTCCATTATATATTAAAGAACTATAGACTTGAACAGCGTTGGCTCCTAGTTTAATTTTTTTAAAAACTTTTTCACCACTATCAATACCTCCAACTCCTATTAAAGTGATATCCCCTTTAGAAAACTTTTGTAATTTTTTTAAAATATTATTCGAATTTTTATATAGGGCATTTCCCGATATGCCACCTTGTAATTTAGTATATTTTTTATTTTGAATAATTTTTTTATTTATTGAGGTGTTAGTAGCAATAATACCTTCAATTTGATAACTTTTTATAAGTTTAACAATACTTTTTATATCAGAGTCTACTAGGTCGGGAGCAATTTTTAATACTAGAGGAATTTTTCTTTTATTTTTTTTAAAATATTCTTCTCTTTTATTACTAAGGGTTTTTAATAAGGGAGCTAAGTTATTTTGCATTTGAAGTTTTCGTAAGCCTGGAGTGTTAGGAGATGAAACGTTTATAGTAATGTAATCAGCAACTGAACTAAAAATTTCAAAGCATTTCTCATAGTCTTTTACTGGGTTTTTAGTATTTTTATTACAGCCAATGTTAACTCCTATTAGAGGTTCTAAGCCTAAGGTGTGATATTTTCTAATTTTACATAGATTGTTAAATATTTTTGAAGCTCCTAAGTTGGGAAAACCTAATTTATTAATTATAGATTTTTCTTCTGGTACTCTAAAAACTCTTGGTTTACTATTTCCAATTTGTGGAAGTGGTGTCACTGTTCCAATTTCTATAAAACTAAAGTTTTGTTTTAATAAGCCTGGCAGTGCCTCTGCATTTTTGTCAAAACCTGCTGCAAGTCCTACAGGATGTGTTAATTTAAAGTTTAAAAATTTAATTTTTGTTATAGATTTTATTACTTTTTTTTTGGTGGGAACTAAATTATATTTCAATAAGAATATTGCAATGCTATGTGATATTTCCTCAGGTAAGCTAAGTAAAAGTGATAAAAAGAATTTTTCTAACATAAGACATTTATTATCATTTAATTGAATTAAATAAAAGCAAAGTTATAATACTAACTTAATAATATTTCTTTTTGGAGTTGAATATGAAAAAAGACAAGGTAAGTATTATAATGGGAAGTCAGTCTGACTGGAAAACATTACAATTAGCAGAAAATATACTAAATGATTTTAAAATTTCTAATGAAGTTAAAATAGTTTCAGCTCATAGAACGCCAGAGAGACTGTATAGATATGCTAAAAATGCTCATAAAAACAATATTAAAGTTATAATAGCAGGAGCTGGAGGAGCAGCTCATCTGCCAGGAATGGTAGCCTCGTTAACTAAAATTCCAGTATTAGGTGTCCCAATAGAAAGTAAGCTAATGAACGGACTTGACAGTTTATTATCAATAGTACAAATGCCATATGGTATACCCACGGCAACTTTTGCAATTGGGGAAGCAGGCGCCAAAAATGCTGCTTTGTTTGCTGTATCTTTATTTGCAGATAATGATAAAAATATTTCAAAAAAATTAAGTAAGTGGAGAGAAGATTTAACAAATGCTGTAAGTGTTACTCCTAAAAGAAAATGAAAAATAATGTTATTAAAAATATAACTAACAAGACACTAGGAATTTTAGGAGGAGGACAACTTGGTAAGATGATTGCTGTTGAAGCCTCACGGCTTGGCATTAAAACTTGCATATTTGATCCTAACGAAAACGCACCTGCTTTTCAGAATGCAAATATAATAATTAATAGTGATTACAATAATAAAAAAGCTCTAAAAAAATTTCTTAAACACTCGGACAAGGTTACTTATGAGTTTGAAAATATTCCTTTAGAAAGCTTGAATTTTTTAGAAAAAAATAGTCAAATTTTTCCGGGTTCAAAAGCATTAAAGTATTCTCAAGATAGATTATTTGAAAAAGAGTTTATTTCTAATTTAGGTATTACTGTAGCACCTTTTTATCAAATAAAAAAATACATTGATGTTAAGGATGCTTTAGAAAAGTTAAAAGGTAATGCTATTTTAAAAACAAGAAAGTTTGGCTATGATGGTAAAGGGCAACATATAATAAAAAAATATAGAATTCCAAATATAAAAGATAATATTGAAAAAAATAAATATATCATTGAAGGAATTATAAAGTTTAAAAAAGAAATTTCAGTAATAGTAATAATTAAAAAAGATGGATTTGCAGTATGTTATGAACCGTCTGAAAATAAACATGTAAATGGCATACTGAGGGAAAGCGTATTTCCCGCAAAGATAAGTAAAAAAACTAAAAATAGAGCAAAAGCTATTGCTGTAAAATTAGCTAGATCTTTAAATATTATTGGTATTATTGCAATAGAAATGTTTGTGAATAAGAACGATGAAATTATTGTAAATGAAGTAGCTCCTAGACCTCATAATTCAGGTCATTGGACTATGGATGCGTGTAATATTTCTCAATTTGAAGCTCTAGTAAGAGTTATTTTTGACATACCAATTCCACATATTGAGTACTATCATAATTGTAAAATGATAAATATTTTAGGAGAAAACTATAATGTTATAGAGAAATCCTTAAATAAAAAATATCATAAACTTTATATATATGGGAAAGATGAAATTAAAGAAGGTAGAAAACTAGGTCACATTAATATTTTATCTTAGTGTAAAAAATCAAACTTTGTAAAAAAGTTTTTAGGTGCTATCTTAAAAATAAATTTTTTAAAATTAGTTTTATAATACCCAAACTTGCCTAGTAAAAATATTTGTTTTTCTATAAAAACTTGTGTTTTATTAAGATCATTCGAACCTCTCCAGTACAATATAGAGTTAATTAATATTTGAGATAGGATTAACCGTTTTGTATAGTAATTAAAATCAACTGACTTATCTTCCAAAAGGCGCCAAACTCTATCAGAAAACTTAATACTAATTTTTTTTAAATATGTAGGCTTTCTAGAAATATAATTAAGAAAATATAAGCTAATAGCTTTATCTTTATTCAAAAGACTAATTAGTTCGAATAATATAAAGTTTACTCTTTTACTAATACTTTTTTCATTTTTAATTTTATTTTTAATTTTTTTTTCTAATTTTAACTGCAAATTACTTAAGAAAAAATTACATAAACTTTTAGTTTTATCCGGAAAAAAGTAATAAAAATCTTCTTCTGAAATTGATTTTTTTTTTAAAATAGAATTAATATTAAAATTATTGAAAGTCCCATTTTTAAATTCTGAGTGAAGCTTAGTAAAGATGCTTTTTTCTTTTTGATTATTAACCATTATTTTATTTTAATTATTCTCTTCACTTTATCAACAGGTTATGTTATTTAATACTCTTTAATTATAGGAGAAATTTATTGGAAGTCATAGTAAGAGATAATAATGTTGATCATGCCCTTAGAACATTGAAGAAAAAAATGCAAAGAGAAGGTATGTATAGAGAAATGAAGAAAAGAAGGGCATATGAAAAGCCTTCAGAAAAGAAAGCAAGAGAAAAGGCAGAATCTGTGAGAAGGTGGAGAAAGTTACAAAGAAAAAGTACTAGAGGATATTAAGTATTTCTCACTTTATTAATTAGTTCTTTCTTATTATATAGCCTATTTATATTATCACTTATTACTCTAGATCTTCTTTCAATCATATTTTCTGACCAAGCAGATATATGTGGTGACATAATCACATTTTTCATTTTATTAAATGAAAACTTGGAAGGTCTGAAACCATTTTGTTCTTTACTTTGAGGATATTTAAACCAAGTATCTATTATAGCACCACCTATTGATCTTTTTTTCAGTGCGTCATACAAGTCCTTTTCATTAATAATGCCGCCTCTTGCAATATTAATAATTACTGCATTTTTTTTCATAAGTTTAAATATATTAGAATTAATAATATTTTTTGTACTTTTAGTTAAGGGACATGCAATTATTAAGTAGTCTAAACTTCCAATATTTTTTTTAAGGTCCTTACTTAGATATAGATTATTTAAATATTTATCTTTCTTTCTATTAGTTCTAGTATAGCCAATTAAATGTGTTCCAAACGGTTTAATTCTTTTAGCTATTTCCTTACCTATTTTACCATAACCCAATATACCTATAGTTTTATCGTATAACTCACTGTGGGTAGGCCCATCAAAAATCATACAATCACTCCAGTCTAAATTTTTAAATTTAGTTGTTTTTTCTATTAAATTCATCTCCCAATTTAATATATTAGCTAAGCAGTACTCTGCAATAGGTATTTCATGCTCATAAACATTACAAACCTT
This sequence comes from Rhodospirillaceae bacterium, assembly GCA_902614225.1. Lineage (GTDB taxonomy): Bacteria > Pseudomonadota > Alphaproteobacteria > TMED109 > TMED109 > TMED131. Next base: position 1,401 of record CACMKJ010000013.1, on the reverse strand, counting down.
ACAGTTTTTAGGTAATTGAGAAAAATTTATGGCATCAGTCCCAGCACCAGGTAGATGTATTAATTTTAAGTTTTGAACTTCTGGTATTTTTAAATTTTCTGTACCACCCCACATAGTTTTTCCCCAGCTCATGGTTATGACTACATCAGCTGTTTTAAGTTTTTTAAAATAATTTTCATTTTGTTTAGAAAAGTAATATAACTTGTTAGGAATTTTTATATAGCTTTTAAGATAGGTAATAATTTTTCTTGTACCTTGAACTACTATTTTGTATTCTTGCATAAGACCTCTTAAGAAAATTTATTATGATAATAAAACAAATTTATACATATAACAATTACAGAAACTTTAATTATTTAATAGGTTGTGAGGAAACTAGGGAAGCTGTAGCTATAGACCCTCTTGCTGCTGATTTATGTTTAGATGAAGCTAAAAAAAGTAATTTAAAAATTGTTTCGGTTGTAAACACTCATGAACATTTTGACCATATAGGCGGTAATGAAAAAATTATTCAACATACTGGGGCTAAATTATATACACATTATAATGCTAAAAACGTAATAAAAGGAGTTGATGTAGGATTGAAAGCTGGAGATAATATTAAAGTTGGGAATACCGTGTCTTTTGATATCTTAGATACCCCTGGGCACACCATGTCTCATATTTCTTTACTTACAAACGGCACAGAGAAAGCTTTATTTTGTGGTGATACACTTTTTAATGCAGGTGTTGGAAATTGCCATAATGGTGGAAATCCTCTAAGTTTATATAATACTTTTTACAATCAGCTCATAAAACTAGATAAAAAAACAAAAATATATCCTGGGCACGATTATTTAACAACTAACTTACAATTTACTTTGTCCTTAGAACCTAATAATAAAAACGCCTATGATCTATTACAAAAGTCTAAAATAGAAAACTTTAGCACGAGCTTTATATCTTGCCTTGAAACAGAATTTAAAGTAAATGTTTTTTTTAGACTGAAAGAAAAAAGTATTAAAGAATCATTAAAAAATGAAAATCTTTTATCTAAAAACGATAGCCCTCAAGAAGTTTTTTTAGCACTAAGAGAATTAAGAAACAAATGGTAAACTAATCAAGCTCTTTTACTATTTCTTCTACTATCTTTTTTGCATCACCAAATAACATTAGTGTGTTTTCATTATAGAAGACTTTGTTATCTATACCTGCGTAGCCAGGCGATAAACTTCTTTTAACAAATAAAACAGTCTTGGCATTTTCAACATCTAAGATTGGCATTCCTGCTATTGGACTGCTAGGATCTGTTTTAGCAGCTGGATTAGTAATATCATTAGCTCCAATAACAAAAGCTACATCACAAGTGCTAAAATCTGAATTAATCTCTTCTAATTCAAAAACTTCATCATACGAAACATT
>CACMKJ010000012.1 GCA_902614225.1 Rhodospirillaceae bacterium | reverse complement strand
TGGAAAGAAGATGGACATGGTTTTATAGATTGTCAGGAAGCTATTTCCATGTCTTGTGATTGTTATTTTTATGACTTATCTTTAAACTTAGGTATAGAAAAAATATCAGAAACTGCAAAAATATTTGGCCTGGGAGAAAAGTATTTAGATGATATTTTTCCAGCATCGAAAGGTATAATACCTAATAAACAATGGAAAAAAAATAACTTTCAATCAGAATGGACTAAAAGTGATACTATAGTAGCTTCAATAGGTCAGGGTTTTGCACTAGCTAGCCCTATACAGTTAGCGGTTATGATGGCTAGAATTTGTACAAATGGAGAATTGATTAAACCAACTATTATTAAAAATAAAGCATTTAAAAATCAATTTCCAAAAACTTCTCTATTAGAAGAAACAGTTTATGCATATGTAAAAAAAGGAATGTTTAACACTGTAAATAATATAAACGGTACTGCTTATCAATCTAGAAAAATTAAAGATGATTATTTTATGGCAGGAAAGACAGCAACATCTCAGGTAAGAAGAATTACAATGAGTGAAAGAGAGGAGGGAATTATAAAAAATGAGGATTTACCTAGAAAAATGAGAGATCATGCCTTATTTGTTGGTTATTTTCCTTATGACAAACCTAGATTTGCTTTTAGTGTAATAGTCGAACATGGCGGCAGTGGCTCAAAAACAGCGGCTCCTGTAGCTAGAGATATTTGTAAGAAACTAGTTAAATTAATATGAACTTATTAAAGTTTAAATCGTCAAGTAAAAGTAATTTTTTAGAACAATGTAAAATTATAAACTGGGAAGTAATTTGTATTTTATTTGTATTTTTTTTAACAGGTTGTTCTGTTTTATATTCTGCTTCGGGTGGAGATTTAAATCTACTTGTTAAAAATCACATAATTAAGTTTATATTTTCTTCAATAGTTTTTATTTGTATACTATTAATAAATTATAAATTTATAAATAGGCTAAGTTTATTTTTTTATTTAATTAGTGTGGCTTCATTAATTTTTTTAATATTTTTTGGAGTAGAAAGTGCTGGTTCAAAAAGATGGATTAGTCTAGGTTTTTTTTCAATTCAGCCATCTGAATTTGCTAAGATATTTTTGGTCCTAGCAATTGCTAAATATTATAGTGAAGTAGCATACATAAAAAATAATTCTTTAATTAAAAGTATATTTCCAATCTTAATAATTTTAGTGCCTTTTTTTTTAATAGTTAACCAACCAGACTTAGGAACTAGTTTGCTTTTAGTGGCTAATGGGTTGAGCATTATAATTGTTTCAGGTATAAGTATTTGGTTAATAGTAATTGGTTTTATTATATTTATATCTTTAATACCTATAGCGTGGAATTTACTTCATAATTATCAACAAAATAGAATACTTACATTTCTAAATCCTGAAAATGATCCGCTTGGAAGTGGCTATCATATTGCACAGTCAAAAATAGCAATAGGGTCAGGAGGCTTTACAGGAAAAGGATATATGCAGGGTAGTCAAAGTCAACTTGAATTTATTCCAGAAATACATACAGATTTTGTATTTTCAATATTCTCAGAAGAATTTGGTTTTCTAGGTTCTATTATAATAATTTTATTACATTTTTACTTATTTTTTTATGGGATGAAGTCTAGTTTTTATGCAAATAATGAATTTGATAAACTGGTAGTATTTGGCCTAACTATTAATTATTTTTTTTATTTTTTAATTAATGTATCAATGGTTATAGGTCTTGTTCCTGTAGTTGGAGTTCCTTTACCTATTATTTCTTATGGAGGTAGTTCTATGCTAGCCATCATTATTTCTTTTGCTATCATACAAAAAATTAATATAAATAGAAAACTAGCTAATTAACTTCTTTTAATTTTTTTTCCATAGTTTTAATCTGTTCCTCTGATAGATTCATATCTCTAGCTATTTTTGTAAGTTTATTTCTTTCTGAGGAGGTTATTACACCGTCCTGCAAAGCTTTAGATAATTCATTTTCATATTGAGCTTGTCTCCTTTTTAACTGATCTGTAAAACCTGATGCAAGTATACCTGATGGAAGGGCGACAACACCAATTCCAATTATAGCTATTATAGCACCAAAAAACTTGCCCATACCTGTAACAGGCGTCACATCTCCGTATCCTATGGTAGTAAGAGTAGCAATTGCCCACCACATTGCTTCTGGTATAGAACTAAATTTATCAGGTTGTGCATCTTTTTCAAATATATAAATTCCAGTCGAAGCTATAAGCATGGCTATAGTTAATAAAAACATTGCAGCCAGAAATGATTGTTTTTCTTCTTTTAAAACTCCTAATAATAGATTCATTACTTTAAAATATCTACTAAACTTTAAAAGTCTAAGCATTCTTAGAGCTCTTAAAATTCTTAAGTCTACCTCAAATATCATAGGTAGTAATCCAGATAATACCGCTAATAAATCAATAATTGCTGGCCAAGTTGACGCATACCTTAATCTTGTTATAAGTTTGTTATTTTTAATCTTCTCTTCTACACAAACCCAAATTCTTAAAATATATTCTACGAGAAAAACTACAGTTGAAAATCTTTCAAAAATCAAAAACTCTAATGCATACTTGGAATATATGCTTTCGACTGTTTCTAATAGCACAGCTACTATATTAAAGACTATTAAAGTAATAAGAAAAATATCAGTATAAAAACTAACTTTGTCATTAGAGTTACTTTTTTCTAGTATTTCCCAAATTCTTTTTCTAAGAGACTTTTTATTCATTATTTATTTTGTTAGCAGAGCCTTGAATTGCTGTAGCACCAATATTTTCAAAAACATCTTTATTTTCTTTAATTATATTTTCTAAAGTTTTTTTTATTTTTTCCTCCGCGTGTTCTTTAGAGTCTGCAGTAATTGTAATATTTCCGTTAATTATCCATCTTACATTATATTGCATTTTATCACTCCATTTGAGTTATTGTTTTTGATTTCATCATTTTATTAAAAATTTCATTAGCCTCATTTTGTATTTCATCTAAATCTTTATTTTTAATTTTTTTAATAATAGAATTTCTTGCTTTATTACTATTAGCTATGTTTAAAGCAGATGCCACAGATAGCCATAAATATGAATTATTATAATCTGGTTTTTTTGGAAAGGTTAAATGCCATTTAGCAAGTGGGATAATAGCATATGTTTTTCCTTCATTAACTGCTTTTTCTAAATTATCTTTTACCTCGTTTTCTATTTCTACTTTATTTGTATTACTAACTCTTTTTTTATTATTTTTTACTAGTATTTCAGCTTTTTTCTGCCCGTTTAGCATAGACAGAACAGACCAATAATAGGCTCTATTAAAGTTTTGAGGAATTCCTTCTCCTTTATAATGCATAACAGCTAAATTATGTTGGGATTTAGCATCACCAAAATCTGATAGTTTTTCAAATTTCATCAGTGCTTGTTCATAATCATTTTTTCTATAAAGTAAGATAGCTTCATCAAATTCTTTTTTCATATCAAATTTTTTAATAGGTAAATTTACTTCATTAACGTCATTAGTTAATATAACTTCGCAAGTGCAGGTATTTTCTAGTTTGTAATATTCTTTCATTTTTTCACACCCACTTACTGCTGCTATCTGTGATGCCTTTTTATTTGGTATATTTTGACTATAACCTAGGGCATCAAACATACCTGTTTTTAAAAAATCTTCAGTTAAACTATTCCAATTAATACAAGCAGCACCCGATCTATTCTCTAATAGATCTTGGAATGGAATATCCCATTTATTCATACTTCTAATATAAGTATTTACTATATTATTTTTGATTGTCTCTTTATTTCTATTTTCTAGGTCTGGTATTTCTGCATACAAATGTTTTACTACGAAAAAAAAATATATAAATGTTTTAAAAAATATCATTACCTTCCTGCTATCATGACAAGCTGTAAATGTAGTACTCTCATTTTAAACTTTATATTGGGCTTTTTTTCATAAACTACAATTCTAGGTCTATCCGAATTAGGCTTTTGAAACTCTAATGTCATTCCTTCAGGTAAAAATATACCATGATATTCGAGTGTTTTTTGCGGCTCGTTTTTAAATGCATCCCTAAATTCAGCATCTATCCATATTCTAGCAAGTACTCTTCCTAATACATCAGGTAAAATAGATTGAACATCTTTTCTATTACTTAAATAAATAGTTTCATCAACTAAGGAGAAAGGAGTTTTTAATTCTCCTTTTTTGACAGGAACAGGCAGAGTATTTTTCTTAACTGGAACTAAGCTTTTTTCTTCTTTTTTACTCATACTACACTTTAAGTTTTATTGGTACCATTTTTGCAAGCATAACAAAAAAGGAATATATTATATGTTTACTATAACAAGGAATGGATTAGATGCAATCTCAAAAGATTTAGGTGTGATATCTAATAATATAGCTAATGCAGGTACTAATGGTTTCAAAAGAAGTAGAACTGAATTTGTAGATTTTTACTCAAAGGCACTCTCTGATAGTCCTAATAATAAAGTAGGGCTAGGATCACTCTTTCAGGGAAGTCAAAAAATTATGAAACAAGGATCGCCTATTATGACAGGTGGTGCCCTTGATTTAAATATATCAGGAAGAGGTTTTTTTATATTATCACCTAAAGTGGGTGCTGATCCCCGTTTTACAAGAGATGGTTCATTTAGTTTAGATGCTTCCGGAAATTTAATAACAACAGATGGTTTTAATATTGCAGGCTTTAGAAGAGATGAAGTTAATGGATTAATCACTACTTCAGCTGAGCCAATAAATATTCCCTTATCCATAGAGAATATAGAGGGCAGAACCGTTAGTCTTACAGGAATTAATATTGATGCATATGGTAATATAGAGACTACTTATGGTCTGAATAATATTGTACAAAGAGGAAAAATAGCTTTAGCTAAATTTAATAATGAAACTGAATTAAAATCAGTAGGGTCAAATGCTTTTCAAGCAACAAGTAAAAGTGGTTTGCAAGTATTAGGATCTCCACTAGAAGGTAATTTTGGAGAAATTATGTCTGGTGCATTAGAAAGTTCTAACACAGATATAACCAATGAAATGGTTTCTATGATGAGAACACAACAAGCATTTAATGGTAATGCTAGAATTATGCAAACTAGTGTTGATATCACTAGAAGGTTAATGGAATAATTTTAAATTATAGGAAATATTAATTTTAAATTTATTATTTCTAGCTTTATATCCTGATCTATACTTAATACTCCATGATTACTTACTGCTAAAGGTTTATTTAAAAATAAAATAATTTTTAGCTTTTTACTATTATTTTTATTTAAAAACCTATTTATACTATCTAGTATATTTTCAAATTTTTCTTTTGAAAAATTCATTTCACCTACCATCACTGGTTTATCCATGTTAATACTTATGTAGCTCACTGATGAGTTAAATGTTTTTTTTAAAACTAAATCGCATCTGCCTCTAGCAATATTTAGTAAGTCACAAGAGAATAATAAAACATCACTATTTTTATTAATATCTAAGTTAAGCTCAGACTTTGAAACAAGCATTTCTAAGTTTTTTACTTGTAGCCACTCACTCATACTTTAAATGATATTTTTAATCTCATTTCTTAATTTTTTTATAGCTAACGATTTTATTTGTGAAATTCTACCATTTGTTAACTCTAAAATTTTTGCTATCTCGTATACATTAAGTTCTTCAACATAGTAAAGTTGTATCACTAATGCCTCAACTTTTTCTAACTTTTTGAGTGCATTCAGTAAAGCATTTCTCAATTCTAATTCATTAAATTTTTCTTCAGGATCATTATCTTTAGACAAAAACCATATTGAAAACTCATCGTAAACTGCATCTAAGTTTTCTAATTTATTTGCAGCAAATGCTTCTTTCCATTTATGTAATTCATTAATATCTATATTAAGTTCTTGTATTAACTCATTATCATTTGGGTCTCTATTTAAGTTTTTTTGTAATTTTTCAAATGATTTATGATATTTTTGTTTGTTCGCTATTGTAGTTCTACATAAATTTGAATTTTTTCTTAAAAAATCAATTATTTCTCCTTTTATTCTGATATGTGCATAGCTTGAAAATGTAACACCCGGCTTTTCAATAAAGTTTTCTGCTGCTGTTACTAGGCCCAGCATCCCTATTTGTATGAGGTCATCTATTTCTATAATATTCTTTACTCTACCATGATAATGCCATGCTATTTTTTTTACTAGGTTTAAAGAACTTTTAATTAACGTTTCTTTATTTTCTGTGTTTATACTTTGATATGAAATAACCATTTATTTAATTTTCTGTATTATTGAAAAATTTTATTCCATTATGTATGTTTTTAGAAGCATTATTTATATTTGTAGATAGTCTATTAAATAAACTTACTACACTCTTATTTTTTTTATTTAATACTATAGGTTGTTTTTTTAAAACAGAATCTTTAATTTCTTTAATGTTTAAAAGGCTACCTACATGATCTAGGCTGACATCATAAAATTTTGTGACTATCTCATTAAATTTTTGAAAAACTAATTTACCTTGATACTCACTATTAACCATATTTGTTATAACACAAAACTCTTTAAACTTTAATTCTAAATTACAAGCTTTTATTAAAGTAAAAGCATCCATAAAACTTGTAGGTTCATTAACTAAAACTATTAATATTTTGTCTGATGCAGATATCATATTAAGAGCCATTTCATCAGCTCCAGCACTTACATCTACAAATAAATGATCAACTTTTTTAGATAAAGCATCAAAGCTTCTAATAAAATTGAATTTTTTCTTTTTGTCAATGCTCAAAAGCTCGGTAATTCCTGATCCTCCAGATAGAAATTGAATATTATTTGGTCCTTTAACTATTGCATTTTCTAAACTAAGATTTCCTTCAATTACATCCCTTACTGAAGTTTTAGGATTTATCCCAAGTAATATATGAGCATTAGCCATACCCATGTCTGCATCTAATAACAAACAGTTACTAGATCTAGCTTGTGTAAGGGCTAAATTTACTGATATTGTTGTTTTGCCAACACCACCTTTGCCGCTTGCTATAGCTAGTGTTTCTGACATGTCTTCTCCTAAAAGTTTTCTTTCATATATTTAGCTAAAATATCTGAATTAGTAAATAATAATGAATCAACTATAGATCTAGTCCCACTTACTAAGCCAACCTTACCTTTTAATTCTGCTATTTTACTCATTGCCATACTAGATAAATTACATTCATCAGATTTGGTTAGAGCTATTATAGGTCTTAGTGCTTTAATTTTTTTCCATGTATTTTCTATCATTTCTGTTGAAGAACCGCTTTGCAAACACAAAATAGAACATATATTATTATCACCATGCCGTGCTTCTAAGCTTTCTATAATTTTATTTCCTGTTTCAATATCACCTGCTAGATCTACAACTATTTTAGCATTATCATTTAATATCATTGTATCAGATAAATCTCCATTTTTTAATTGATTAGTGATTGGAATATTAAGTAATCTAGCAAAAGATTTTAAGTCTTCAGAAGCAGATTTGCTGTTTCTACATAATTCAGCTAAAACAATATTGTTTCTTCCTAACTTATCTACTATTGCTGAAGCTATTTTTGCTGCCATAGTAGTTTTGCCTGTACCAGATGTACCTGTTACCAGTATTAATTTAGAATTAAAAATTCTTTCAGGAAAAGGGGAAGACAAATTTTCTGATAATTTTCTAAAAAAGTGAACTCGTGATTCTTCATAACTATTATTTTGATTTTTATCTAATAACTTCTCTAATATTTTATTGGTAAAACCAGCTTGTTTTAATTTTAAAAAATTAGAAAAATTATAATTTTTATAGTTATCTGTAATGTAAATATTTTCTAGCTTTTTATCAATTTTTTCTAAAAGAATGCCCATTTCTTCTTTTATTATATCTTTGTAATGTGCACCTAAAAAGCTTGGAGAAGATGCTTTATCTTCACTTAATTTTTCCTGTGGATTATTTATGATATTATTTTTGATATCTAGTTTTCCAGAATTAAATTTATAAATATTAGCAAACTTTTTTTTATCATACCTTTTTTTAACAGCATTCCTTGCCTTCTTAGAATTAGAAGCAGTTATTGAAACTTGTCCATTTACTTTTTTTGTAGATAAAATGACACAATCTGCTCCTAACTCTTTAACAACCTTTTCCATAGCAGAAGCAGTATCTTTAGCTTTAATCACTGTAGTTCCATATATCATTTATTATTCTCCTCTTGTAGTTTGTTTTCTATCGTAGCAATTATATTTATTCTTCTAGTTTCAGGTAATTCGGTAAAGGCTAAAACATTAAGATCTTCAATATTTTGTCTAATTAAATTTGCCAAATCTTTTCTAATAATAGGAGATGTAAGCAATATACAATTTTCTCCTTTTGATGATGCTGTTTCATAAGCCTGAGCAATAGCTTTAAGCATATTTTTCGTAAATGTTGGATCTAATGAAATACCTGTAGTATTTTTCTCTTTTAGCGCATTAATTATAATTTGCTCCATCTCTGGAGAAAGCGTTATTACAGCTAGCTCCTTGTTTATAGGGCATATTTTTTGTATAAGAAGTCCTATTAGGGCTGGTCTAATGATCTCTGCTATTTCAACTATCGACATTTTAGAAATATTAATATTAGACAAAAGTTCTAGAACTCTTTTTAAATCAGTAATAGGTACTGACTCCGCAAGTAATATTTTTAAAATTCCTGTTAATTGATTTAAAGGCAGAATTTTGGGTATAACGGTTTCTACTAATTTTGGTGATGATTTTTGCAAATTATCTAGTAAATCTTGAACTTCATCCTGTCCAATTAAGTCGCCAGCATGCTTTACTAACAATTGATTTAAATGAGTTGCAATTACAGCTTCTGGTGTAACTATCATATAACCTGAAGCCTCTGCTTTATCTTTATTATGTTTATCTATCCATACAGCATCCATATTGAATGATGGATCTTTAACCTCAATTCCGGCCATTTTAATGTCACTGTCTGAGCCTGGAATAGCCAGAAGCTTATCTGGAAAAACTTGATTTTGACCAACAACAGTATGTCCTAGCTTTATAGTATACTCATCTGCACCAAGATTTAGGTCATCAGTAATTCTGGCTGAAGGCACTATGAATCCTAGGTCTTTAGAAACTTGTCTTCTTACACCAGTTATTCTTGAAATCAATGGACCTGTATTATCTTTATCAACAAGTTTTATCAAACCATAACCTAATTGAATAGATATTGATGAGTTATCTGCTATTTCATTCAGGTTTATTTTATCTTTGTCTTCTTCATTACTTTCTTCCTCTATTTTTAAATTTTCTTCTATTTCATTTTTTTTTGTTTTTTTCAGAAGATAATATCCTATTCCTCCGGCAAGAAAAGCGCTTATGATAAATAGTAAGTTCGGCATTCCAGGAATAAATCCTATTAGAAGTAATACTCCAGCAGCTGGAAACCATGCTTTAGTCATACCAACTTCTTGAGAAATTTGTTCTGATAAGTCAAAATTAGATGATATTCTAGTAACTATAACTGCTGTTGCCATTGCAAGTAATAAAGATGGAATTTGAGCCACCAATCCATCCCCTACAGATAGGATAACATAATTTTCTGCTGCATTAGTAAAGGACAAATCATGTTGAGTAGTTCCTATTATAAGGCCACCTACAACATTTATTATTAAAATTAAAATTGCAGCAATTGCATCTCCTTTAACAAACTTTGATGCTCCATCCATTGCTCCATAAAAGTCTGCTTCCCTTTCTATACTTTGTCTTCTTTCCTTAGCTTCCTCACTACTAAGTATACCTGCTCCTAAGTCAGCATCAATTGCCATTTGTTTGCCTGGCATTGCATCCAAAGTAAACCTAGCAGAAACTTCAGATACTCTTCCTGCTCCCTTAGTAATTACTACTAGGTTGATTATTATTAAGATAGCGAATACAAAGATACCAACTACATAATCACTGCCAATAACGAAATTACCAAAAGCTTCAATAACATTTCCAGCAGCGTCGGTACCAGTATGTCCTTGGCTCAATACTATTCTTGTAGAGGCAACATTAAGACCTAATCTTAAAACAGTAGCAAATAATAATACTGTAGGAAAACTAGAAAAATCTAAAGGCTTAAAAGTTTGTAAAGCAACCATTAGTACTATTAATGAAATTAATATATTTGAAGTAAAGAAAACATCTAATAAGAAGACTGGAAGCGGAATTACCATCATTGTCATCAATATAAGAATACCAATAGGTAAACTTATACTTGAGATCAACTTAACTACTAAATTTCTATCTTTTTTTATTGCATCCATAATTAAATTCAAAAAATTGACACTTTACCTTCAAAATATTTTAATATTAAACAAAAACTTTATCATTTAAGTTGAGAAGCAATATTTATGCCAGTCTAAATGATAAATACAAAATAAAATTATATCGATGCTTTAACTTTTTATTTTTGGCATATTATATGCAAGAATTGTTTCAAAATTTTGGAGAAATATTATGATTAAGTACTTTTATATTTATATTTTGGTAGGTATTTTTGCCTCAGGTTGTTCTAATCAGTATACAGGATTAGATTTCCCATATTCAAATCAAGGTAAAATAGAAAGCATAGAAATTCCTGAAGAAGGCCAGGATGTTATCAAAGCTACGGAGGAAATTTTATCTGCCTCAGTTGAAAAAATACCGACTATAACTGCAATAGGTTACGCTGTAGTATCAACACAACCAGGTAAAAATGTTGCGCAAAAAAGATTAATGGCTATCAGGGCAGCAAGAATGGCTGCAATGAGAGAGTTAGCAGAACAAATACATGGATTAAAAGTAGACTCTAGAACTACTGTTATAGATTTAGTCACTCAAAATGATACTTTTAGAACTATGGTGCAAGGAACAATTAGAGGTGCAAAAACTGTAAGAATTAATCCTACTGGTGATGACACTTATGAAACCGTATTAGAAATTGATAGAGAAATTATGTTATTATTACTTAGAGAAGCAAGAAGTATTAAGGCATAAGTATGAAAAATATTATTTTCATTATAATATCTCTTTTTTATTTTTCATATAATGCTGTGGCAGAAAATACGGTATTTAGATCAGGAAAATATTTTACTAAGACATTAGAAAGCATGGTGCCTATTAATTTAGTTAAAGAGATTGGAAAAAAAATAACTAAATTTGGTGGAAAAGAAATTTTATTTGGAGCAACTGCAGTAGGTATTTTGTCTGAAGGATTTTCAGATAATAACATTGGTTCTAACTCTGAAGAGATCATAGCAACTAATAATTTAATAAAGGTATACGCCAAAGGTCAAATTAATCTTGATGGTATTGATGAAAATTTAGCTAAAAGAAGAGCTCTAGAGGATGCTTTATATTTTGCATCAATGAAAGCAGGGGCAGAAGTTAAGGGTTTTAGTATTATAGATGAGAAAACAAATCTTAATGAAAATTTTTTAGTTCAACCTAATAACAAGATTTTAGATTATAAAATCTTAAAATCTTATAAGGAAGATCAGAATTATATAGTTGAGGTAGAGGCTGTTGTCGGAAATATTAACAATTTTGATAGTGTATGCTCAAAAAGAAAAATTTTAAATATAAAAGAATTCAAAGGAAATTATATAATAAATACTAATACTCCATCTTGGGCTTATAGTTATATTGATAAAATTTTATATCAAGTAAGAAGACAAATGTTAAATAATAAAAGCATTAATTATACAAATTATTCTAGTAAAAAATTTGACTTTAACCTTGATAACTTTGATAAGTCATTTGATTATAAAACCTTAGTAAATGGAAGTGATAGTCTAAATAATGGTGATTATATATATATCCCTTCATTTAGTTTAAACAAATCAAAAATATTCCCAAAGTTTTATCTTGCAGATAATAAAGATAGCTCAATTAATCCAGAAAATAGACATCTTTTAGATAAAGATGTACTAAGCTTTAATAGCAAAATAGAAGTATTTAATGCTATTACCAATACTTTTGTAGTAGCATTAGAAAAAAAATATTTTATACCAACTAACATTGACAGTAACTTTGAAATGATTGAGCTTTTTTCAAAAAAAGATCAGAACTTCATTAATAATAAATTAAATGATATTTCACAAGATATTTATGATAATATATTAACACAATTGTTTTGTGAGCCTATAGTTGCAGAAATAAAAATTGTTGATAATCAATTAGAAGTTCCATTAGGACAAAAACAAGGGCTAAGAGTAAATCAACTAGCGGTGTTAGAGGATAATGTAAATAATAGTGTAACTATGTTATCAATTAGTAAATTAGATAATAATAGAGCAACATTATCACCTTTAAATTCTAAATTAAAAATTGATAGTTTCTTGGGAAAAGAAGCTAGATTCTTGGAGTAATCATTATGAAAAATCTTATTTTTTGTTTATTATTATTGAATTCTTTAATCATTGCTCCTTTGTTTGCTGAACCTTTTGTGGTTTATGAATATTCAGAAAAATCATCAAATAATAGTAACAGTCAAAACTTTCATGAAAATGAAGATTATAGTACTTACTATAAAATTAAAAAAAATGACAGTTTGTCCGGTATTTTAGATAAATTTTATAGTTCAGAAAATCTAAATTTGAATGTTGTAAAGTCTGCTGTAGTACTTAAAAATAAACACGCATTTGTAAGAAATAATGCTAACTTTATGTTTGCAAATAAGAAGTTATATTTACCATCAGTAAATGAAATTAAAGATTTAATTTATAAAAATGCAAATAAAAATAAAGATGTTCAAAGTGATTTTTCAAAAGAACAAGATATTTATTATTTTGGTAATTAGATGCTTTTAAAAAAAATAAATATAATATTTTTTTGTTTTATTGTAGGAAATGCCTTTGGATTAAGTAATTCAGAGATAAATGATGCTATAAAAGAATATCTGAAGCTTAATAATATATCACAAAGTTTTAGTATAAATAATAAACTTAAGTTGCCTAATTGTAAAAAAAATATAGAGGTTAAGAAAAGGTTTGAAACATATAAAACACTAAAAATAATTTGTCCTCAGGATAATTCATGGACTTATAATGTTAGAGTAAAAATCCAGGATTTTAAAAAAAAGCCTACTAAAAAAAGTAAACTAAAAAATACAGAAGTGAGTATAATAAAAGTTAAAAAAAACCTTAAAAGAAATCAAATAATTACGGAAAATGATATTTACTTAATAAAAACTAATAAAAAAGGTGCTAGTAATTATTTTTCTTATAAAAAAGAGGTTCTAGGCAGAAAAACAAAAATTTCTTTAAGAGAAGGACAGATTTTGAGAGATAGACATATAGAAAAAAATTGGACGATACAAGAAGGACAGAAAATAATAATTGAAAATAATAAGTCAAAAGTACAGATTCTAATTGAGGGCATAGCATTAAGCTCTGCTATGAAAGGAGATTATACAGAAGTCCTTAATAAAAGTACTGGAAAACCAATAAAAGCGTGGGTGAAAAATAATAAAAAAGTTTCAATTTTTCGCTAAATATTTAATGACCTTGGTCGTTTATTACATTATGGAGATTATATATGATAGATAAATTAAAAAATATTAACATAGGAAATAGCCAAAATAAAAGGGTTTCTGATGAAATTAGAGATAAAGAAACTGTTACTAAGGTTTCTAAAAATACTCAGACTAATTATGAAAAAAGTAATAAAGTCAAAATTAGTTCAGAATTGAATGTTAAAGACATGAGTATTCAAGCTCCAATTGACTCAACAAAGGTAAGCGCTATTAAAGATGCTATATCTAGAGGAGATTATCCAATAGATTTAGATAAAGTAGCAGATGCATTACTACAAGCCTATAAAGACATTAAGTAAAGTAAGTTTGTGCTAAAAGATGTTAAAAATTCTCTAGATCATATGAAAGCATCATTTAAATCAGATGCTAAAAGTGTTAAAGATTCCTCTAAAGAGTTGGAAATAATACTAGGTAAATTAAAAAATAAATCACTTAAAGAAGAAATAAAACAGTTTAATGAATTTGAGAGTACATTAAAACTTATTGAAAAACTATCAATCTTAAATGAATATAAATTGAATTTGTTTAAGGATTTCTCTTCATATATTAATCAAAAATTGGAAAAGTAAGGAAGTTGCTAATATATTGAAATTTTATTTATCTAATCCAAATTTATTTTTTTCTATTAGAAAAAAAGGTAAAAAATACGCTAATGATTTTTTTAATCCTATAAATCATTCTAAAAATGTTGGATTATTTTTAAATAAATTAACTTGCTCTAAAGCTTAATCTAATTTTTTAGCATCTATAGAGACACCTGCCTCTTTACATATACCTTTGTTTTTTAAATCAAAGTGCCAACTATGTTTTGGACAAATAACTTTACCATTAACTATTTTTGCATCTTTTAGATCAGCACCTTGGTGTGGACAGTATCTTTTAATGCTATACTTTATTCCTTCTAAATCTTTAACTATAATTCTAGTGTTATCTTGTGCAATCTTGAATAATACTTTTAACCCAAATAAGAACTCCTCTCTATTCTGAGAAAATAAAAATAGATTTTGTATCGAGTTATATTCATCGGGAAACCTAATATTATCAAACTTAAAGCTTAAAAAATAACCTGACCAAAGAGTTTTTTGTTTAATAACCTCTGTAATATTCTTAATATTTGCAATATGAAGAAAGTATTTTTTTTCAGTTATCTTTTTCTCTTCCATAACTTTACATTTTAAAAAACATACTTTTAAATAATCGGTCTCAATTTTTAAATATATCGGATGAACTAAAGGAAACCTATCTTTAAAAATTCTATATATTTTTATTTTATCACTAAGATTTTCAATAATTCTTTTTTTGTATTTTTTGTATAAACTATCATTTTTTTTACAAATATTTGCTGTTTTTTTAGATTTGATCCTTGTCTTATAATCTATTATGTATTTTTTTATATTTTTTGAGCTTACCTTTTTAATTCTAGATTTTTTCAATAAACATTTGTCTTTTCTAAAGCTAAGATCGTCTCCTGGGTTAAGACTTAAGGATTTTGTTTTGATTTCATGCTGCTCCAAAAAATTTATAAAGTCCCAGGATTTAGCAAAGACTCCATTTTCTTCAAAGTTTAAATGAATTAATTTGTCGTCAAGAAAACATGCTGGACCTGCAGATGGTATAAAATACTCTGGATTAAGTTCTGTAATAGATTTTAAAACACCTTTGAATTTGTCAATTCTTTTGCTCCAAGAAATTTTATTATAATCGGGTGCTTCGTATTGATAGCATATAGGATGCATAGTTGCGCCTGAAAATTGACAAGTAAATAAGTCAATTTTTCCATAAGATTTACAAATATTTTTTGCTTTATCATGTAACTTGCAATCATTAAAATTAAGAAATTTTTTTTTATCTGGCAATCTTAGCATTATAGCACTATCTCTATTTATTCCTGTTTCATCTAAAAATATTAAGAAATCTATGTTATGTAATTTGAACCATTCTTCTTCATTTAAGGCTTTTGGTTCTTGAATTCCATTTTTGGAAAATAGATTTTTAAACGTAGAAATTTTATAATTAGGTATAAAAATATTATCTACAAATTTATCAAATTTTTTCAAAGTATAAGAGCAAAAGTGATCCTCGTGTTCATGAGTAACATAAATATTAGTAATTTTTCTAGATGCTTTTTCTAACATATTTTTCATTAAAAAATGATTGCAAGGAAACTGGTACCAAGAATTTAGGAAAGCTCCTTTAGGGCTAAACCAAGGATCTATTAAAAATAGCTCCTCTTTTGTTTCTAAACTAAATCCTGCATGTCCTAAATATGTTATTTTGTAATCAATCATTTTTGAACTCTGTATATATATATATGTATAGGTTTATGAGTGTACAGTATAAATTTACTAAAATTTTATGTTTAAGCGATTTTTTGGTTATACCTGATTGATGATTAAAAAGAAATCTATAGTTTTAATCATGCTAGAATTATTTTTTAAGTAAATTATTTGATAATAACTTTATATTATTTTTATAGTGGTCTAAAAGGAATGATTTATTTATAAGCCATTTTTGCATTTTGAATAAAGAATTCTTATTAAAAGAGTTAATTTTATAATTATGTATATTAAATACCTTTTTTGAATTTTTACCTAGTACTCTTAAGTCTTTTTCGGACAAATATTCAAGCATAGAAATTGGAATTTGCAGATCAGTTGCTTGCCATCTACCTAAAAAAGATGGATTTGTAAAATCCAATTCAACAACTGTCCTCTTTTTTTTGCAGGCTGATTTGGGCCATGCCATCCTCTATCATCGAAAACTATTAAATCACCTTTTTTTCCATCAAGATTTACCATATTTTCATAAATACTCTCTTGCTCCTTTTTATTATATTTATTTAAGGCCCCCCTTTAAGAAATAGTTTTTTATGACTTCCTTTAGAATACATAAAGTTACCACTATCTAAGTCACAATCAGTTAGATAGACTAAACACCCTACACCAAGTCTTTTTTTCATGTCCTCTTTTCTTATTTCTTTAAAAGAATTTGATTTTTTCCAACCAGGAAATAAATCAAGATGAGGAGGAAAATAAATGTAAGGCATGGGATCATCATGCTTAATATGCAGCTCAGCTATTATCGGTTCTGATCTAAAATAGCTCTCTATGATTTTAATCAAAAAAAATAATTATACATTCACATTAAATTTTCTATAATAAAGTATGGAAAATCTTGATTTAATAAAACTATACTGTTTTTTGTCATTTGTAATAGTATTGCTATTATGGAAATTTTGGAAAGACTTTGAATTTAAAAATAAATATTTTGCAGAAGTAGAAAAGTCTAATGATAATCAGAATGCTCTTTTAAAGGAGATTGAAGCATTATCGTTAGAAATTAGTGATAATTCCAATAAAATAGATAACCTTGCTAGTTATTTAAAAAGGTTAGATCAAAATGCTTCTAGATTAGCTGATGATATTCGTGGTGAACAGGCTATGACTAAGGCTATAGAAATGGCTAGAAAAGGACAAGATCATCTAGATATTATAAAAGCCACCGGCTTAAGTAATGAGGAGGTAGAAGCCATAATTCATTCTCATAAAGAAAATTAGTTTTCTTGTATATTAATAAAAAATACTTTTACGCATTAGGAACAATGAGTGGAACTTCATTTGATGGAGTAGATGCTGCTATTATAAAAACGGATGGGCAACATTATATAAAAAGATTAGAAACTAGCTTTATTAAATATAGTAATAGTGAAAAAGCTCTTTACCAAAATTCTATCCTAAATAATTATAAAAAAATTACAAACGCTGTAGATAAGAAACACAAACGAGTTATTGAAAAAATTATTAAAAAATTTGGTAAAAAAGTTGATATAATTGGATTACATGGGCAAACTTTTTTTCATAACCCTAATTCAAGATGGTCATGGCAATATATAAATTCAAAAAAAATTATGCGTTATTTTAAGACTAATGTAGTGAGTGACTTTAGAATTGCTGATATAAACAAAGGAGGTGAAGGGGCTCCATTAGTACCTATTTTTCATAGAAATTTAATATTACAAAAAAATTTAGATTTACCTGTAGGAGTTTTAAATATAGGAGGAGTATCAAATATCACAATTATTAAAAGTAAAAATGACTTTTTAGGCTTTGACACTGGGCCAGGGAATGGTCCTTTAGATTTATTGATCTATAATAGATTGAAAATATTAATCGATAAAAATGGAGACATAGCTAATAAAGGTTATATAAATAGTAAAATTAAAGAAAAAACTATAGATTTATTTAGTAAAAACTTTCAAACCATTTCATTTGATCGAAATAGTTTAGACAGGATTTGTTTAACCTATA
Organism: Rhodospirillaceae bacterium; assembly: GCA_902614225.1. Classification (GTDB taxonomy): domain Bacteria; phylum Pseudomonadota; class Alphaproteobacteria; order TMED109; family TMED109; genus TMED131. Next base: position 9,529 of record CACMKJ010000012.1, on the reverse strand, counting down.
TGGCTTCTTTAAACATTAAAGACGCTTTAGCTACATTAATTGATATAATAACAGAAATTATTTATTTAAAAATTAAAGAATACAATTTAAAAAAAATAATAGTTACTGGTGGAGGTAGAAAAAATTTAGTATTCGTAAAAAGTTTACAGAGTAAGTTTGCAGCTAAAGTTTTAGTTGCTGAAAACATAGATTTAGATGGAGATAGTTTAGAAGCAGAGGCATTTGCTTATTTAGCAGTAAGAAGCATATTAGGAAAATCTTATACTTTTAAAAATACAACAGGCATAAGCAAAAGTTCTTCAGGTGGTATATTATTTTATTACAGAGGGTAGGTTAGGTGCTAGACATTAAAGTATTAGATACATATTTCTTTATATTATCATTTACTATATCTAGTTTGTCTGTAAAAAAATGATCAGCTCCTTTGACCTTGAAATATTTGATATTTATAGAGCGTTGAGCATCTAATTTATTTGCAAATAAGGCTACATCAGTTTCATTAACAATATCATCATTATCTCCTTGCATAATCATTCCTGAAACAGGGCATGGCGCTAAAAAACTAAAATCATACTTGTCAGCTGGTGGAGATATCGCAATAAAATTTTGGATTTCAGGTCTTCTCATAAGTAAATTTAAAGCTATAAAAGCTCCAAAGGAAAAACCTACCACCCAAACTTTTGTACTTTCTGTATTATTTAATAATAGCCAGTCTAAAGCACATGCTGAGTCTGTCATTTCACCTATTCCTTCTTCACCAGAATATTTTCCTTCACTTTTTCCTACTCCTCTATAGTTGAAGCGTAGAACTGAAAAACCTATTGATGTAAAAGTTTTAAAACAATTATAAATAACTTTGTTATTCATATTACCGCCGTGAGCGGGGTGAGGGTGCAATAATATCACTAGAGGTGGGTTGTTATTAGGTCCTTTATTGTATCTAGCTTCAATTCTTCCTTCTGGCCCAGGTATAGTTACTTCATACATAATTTTTAATTGTATTTAAATTCTTGCTATTTATAATAATATTACTAGTATACTACTTCATTTAAGTCATATGTTCAATTTAATTAAAAGTATAAAAAAGAGAGATCCAGCAGCTAATAATTATTTAGAAATAATACTATTGTATCCAGGTTTACATGCAGTATGCCTACATAGAATAGCTCATTTATTTTGGATAATAAAATTAAATTTTATTGCGAAAATTATCGCATATATATCAAGAATTTTAACTGGTATAGAAATTCATCCAGCAGCAAAAATAGGTAAAAACTTATTTATAGATCATGGGCTGGGAGTAGTCATAGGAGAAACCTCTATTATAGGTAATAATGTACTGATTTATCATGGAGTAACTTTAGGTGGTACTAGCCTAAAAAAAGGAAAAAGACATCCTACCATCAATGATGATGTAATTATTGGAGCAGGAGCTAAAATATTAGGACCTATTACCATAGGCAAGCAATCAAGAGTAGGAGCAAATGCAGTAGTGACTAGAAATGTTGAAAGCTTTACAACAGTTATGGGAATTCCTGCTAAAGTGATCAAAAAAAATGATAAGAAAAATAATAAAAATTTTACACCCTATGGCACTCCAGTTGATTTAGACTTTAATAATTAGTTAAATTAATTATTATTAATAATATGAGATATTATTTAGATTATAATGCATCTGCTCCTATGGATGAGCGGGTTAAAAGTTATGTAAAAGAAATAATGGATATGCATGGAAACCCTTCATCTATTCATACAAAAGGAAGAAAATTGAAAGATTTGTTAGAAATATCAAGACAAAGAATAGCACTACTAACTAAATGTAATCAAAAAAATGTGATATTCACTTCTGGAGCTACCGAGGCAAACAATCTAGCACTTAATGGGTATAAAAAGAAAATAGTATCGATTATTGAACATGAATCTATAAAAAAACAAAAAAATACAATAACTATAGATGTAAATAAGGAAGGCTATATTGATCTAGTTATGCTTGAGAATATTTTACAAAGCATAAATAAAAAAGAGGGGGTAATTGTATCAGTAATGTTTGCAAATAATGAAACTGGTATAATTCAACCCATAGAAAAAATTATAAAAATCACAAAAATTTATCAAGTTCCTTTTCACACTGATGCAGTGCAGGCAGTAGGAAGGCTAAATATTAATTTTTTAAAATTAGGTATTGATATGATGACTATTTCTTCTCATAAAATAGGAGGTCCTAGCGGAGCTGGTGCTTTAATAGTGAACTCAAAGAAGCACATTCTAAAACCCTTATTATTAGGAGGTGATCAAGAGGATAGTTTAAGATCAGGTACAGAGCCACTATTAGCTATTGCTGGATTTGGACAAGCAGCAGAATTATTAGATATGAAAAAAATAGAAAAACTCAAAGCTCTAAGAATGGCGTTTGAAAAAAAATTAAAAAAAGCAAAACTAGGTATTCAAATTATAGGAGAAAATAGTAATAGGTTACCTAATACATTTTTGATGTATACTCCAGGAATAAAAGCAGAAGACTTATTAATAGCATTAGATTTAGAAGGATTTGATGTTAGCACTGGTTCAGCTTGTTCATCAGGTAAGGCAGAACCAAGTATGGTATTAAAAAGAATGGGATATCCAAAAAAAATGGCCTCAGGAGTGATAAGAATAAGTTTAGGACTATATAATGATATAAGTGAAGCTGATATGTTAGTTAACGCTTTAAAAAAAATTTTAAAAAGATTTGGAAAAATTTAATATGATATACTTAGATAATCATGCTACAACTCAGGTTGATAGTAGAGTATTCAAAAAAATGATACCTTATTTTACAGAAAAATTTAATAATCCTCATTCACAAAATACAATTCATAATCGTGACATAATAAAACAAATTTCTAAAGCTAGGTTAATGATAGCAAAGCTTATAGGAGCTAAAAGAGAAGAAATTATTTTTACATCTGGAGCTACTGAATCAAATAATTTGGCTATTAAGGGTTTAAAAAGCCATGTCTTAAGAGGAAAAAATCACTTTATTTCCCTTAATACTGAACACAAATGTGTTTTGGAAGCTTTAAGAAAGCTTGAAATTGAAGGTGCTAAAGTTACTATTTTAAAAGTAAATAAAAATGGTTTGGTAGATCCTATTGATATTGAAAAAAATATAAATAAAAATACTCTGTTAGTTTCTGTAATGCTAGCAAACAATGAAACAGGAGTTATTCAACCTATTAAAGAAATAGGCAGAATATGTAAAGAAAAAAATATATTGTTTCATACAGATGCCGCACAAGCAGTTGGAAAAATTGAGATAAATGTTAAAAAAATGAATATAGATATGATGAGTATATCAGCTCATAAATTTTATGGGCCAAAAGGTATAGGAGCATTATATGTAAGACAGTTTCCAAGAATTAGACTTACACCATTAATCGATGGTGGAGGCCAAGAAATTAGTCTACGTTCAGGAACTTTACCAGTACCTTTATGTATTGGCTTTGGTGAAGCTGCAAAAATATCTATGTCAAGGTTGCGACAAGAAAAAGAAAGAACTAAGAAACTTAGAGATTATTTTTATAAAAATCTTAAAAAAAATATTAAAAATATTTTTATAAATGGACATATTTCAAAAAGACTTCCAGCTAATTTAAATATTTCAATACCAGGTATCAATTCTGAGAACTTAATAAAAAATTTAAAAAATACTGTGATTTCTTCTGGTTCAGCCTGTACTAGTAATAATATTGAAACTTCATATGTATTAAGTGGTATGGGTTTATCAAAAGAAGTAGTAAAATCATCTATAAGGATAGGTATAGGAAGATATACTACAAAGAAAGATATTAATAATGCTATCAAAGATATTACAGATACTGTTAAAAAATTGAGATAAAATGGTTAAAGTTTTGTATGAAGAAAAAAATATCATAAAAACTTTCAATATAGAGAGCAATAAAACTATTTTAGATTTATCAAGAATAGAAAATATACCTATTGAAGGATCATGTGATGGCTCAATGGCTTGCTCAACTTGTCATGTTATTATACATAAAGACTGGCTAGCAAAGCTCCCTAAACCTTGTATTGATGAAAGAGAAATGTTATCTTTATTACCTGATTACACTGAAAATTCACGTTTGGGTTGTCAAATCGTAATCACAGATAAATTAGAAGGACTACAATTTAGCCTACCCAAGGATATTTAAGAATGCAATTATTTAAAAGAACACCTCAGGAAGCCTTTCAAAATATTGAAAGTTTTGATTATAAAACACACTATACTGCAAACTTAGTGAACACAAGCAGTGAATATAAGGATTTTAGAATAGCTTATATTGACGAAAATACTCAGTCAAAAAATGGTACTTTGTTATTTATACATGGTCATCCAACATGGAGTTACCTATGGAGACATTTAATTCCAATTGCATTAAAACAAGATTACAGAGTATTAGCAATCGATTTACCTGGGTTCGGTAAAAGCGATAAACCTATAAGAGAAGACTTTTTTACATTTAAAAATTTTAGAGATATTCTTCTTAATTTTATAGATCAAATGAATTTAAAAAATTTAACTTTAGTACTTCATGAATGGGGAGGAACACTTGGACTAACTCTTCCTATGGAAGATCCAGATAAATATTTAGGAGTAATTTGTTTCAATTCTTATATGAATAATAATTTGGTTAAACTAGATTCTAATTACCTGAATTGGATTGAAACAAATATTACAAATGATGATTTAAATGTAAGAGCACTTATGGCTAGAACTAACAGGATATTAAAATTATCCGAATGCAATGCTTATGAAGCACCTTTTCCAGATAAAAGTTATAAACTAGCTTTAAAAAAGCTACCAAGTATTTTTCCTGTATCTAAAGAAACTGAAGGATATGAAATAAGCCTTAAAGCTGAAGAGTGGTGGAAACAAAATATTACAACTAAATGTATGTTAATAGGTTCTGCAAAAGATCCTATTATTCCCTTAGAAAAAATGAAAATTTTATCTCAAATAATTGCTACGGATGAAGTAACTCATGTAATAAATAATGCTGGACATTTTGTTCCAGAATGGGGAATGGAGTTTGGAGAGGAGCTTTTTAGGCAATTAAAAGATGGTTGAATGTTATGACTAAAAAAAAGAAAGTAGTGGTTGCTATGTCTGGCGGAGTAGATAGTTCCGTAGCAGCTGGAATTTTAAAGGAAAAAGGATACGATGTAATAGGTATTACACTTCAGCTCTATACTGTTAAACAAGAAATAAAGACTAAAACCTGTTGTTCGGGTATAGATATATATGATGCTAAAGAAGTAGCTAGAAAACTAGATATTCCTCATTATGTTTTAAATTATCAAGAAAACTTTAAAAAGACTGTAATAGATAACTTTATAAATTCATATAGGAATGGTGAGACACCTATACCTTGTGTTCAATGTAATCAGCATATAAAGTTTGATGACTTACTCATAACAGCTAAAGGTTTAGGTGCTGAATTTCTTGCAACCGGTCATTACATAAGAAAAAAGAAAGTGAATAATATTGATGGGTTATTTAAAGCTAAAGACGAAAGTAAAGATCAAAGTTATTTTCTATTTCAAATTTTGGAAAAAGATTTAGATTATTTATATTTTCCTTTAGGAGATTTATCAAAAGAGGAGACAAGATTATTGGCAAAGAAATATGAAATACCAGTTGCTAATAAACCAGAAAGCCAAGATATTTGTTTTATTCCGTATGGTAACTATAGAAAATTTTTATCTAAGTATAAAGGTTTCAAAAAGCCAGGAAATATTCTAGATACAAAAAATAATATAATAGGTAAACATGAAGGAATAGAAAATTATACAGTAGGACAAAGAAAGCATATTAATGTTTCTATTAATGAACCTTTGTATGTAGTAAAAATAAATAAAGAAAATAATAGTATAGTAGTTGGCAAAAAAGACTCACTTAAATCTAAGCAAATAAAAATACATCAGATTAATTGGTTAGGTAAAAAAAGTTTCTTAAAAAATAAAGTTTATAAAAATTTATATATTAAAGTTCGTGCCAGACAAAAGCCTATAAAGGGAACATTAGAGTTATTAGAAAATAAAGAAGGTAAAGTTTTATTAGATGATTATACATATGCAGTATCTAAGGGACAAGGATGCGTATTTTATGATAATCAAGACCAATTATTAGGTGGGGGTTGGATAAAATAAACTAGTTGAAAATACTCTAAACATTTATTATTAGTAAAACAAGGCGGTGTAGCTCAGTTGGTTAGAGCAGGGGAATCATAATCCCAAGGTCGCAAGTTCAAATCTTGCCACCGCCACCAAAACTAAATGTCACCTTGACTTTACGAGGATTACAAAACTCTCCAAAAATAAAAATTGTGTTTGAGCCTATTAAATCATTACGAAATATAAGGACAGCAGAAATGTTTTTTATATAATAATAAAATGAAATACTTTTTAATTTTATTTTTAATTATTTTTGTAAAAGTAGGCAACACTGAAGAAAAAATCAAAGAATTAAAAGATTGGACTTTTGAATATTCAGGTTTTGTAAAACTCAATACAATTAATTTTCCAAATATAGGAAAAGTAATACAAATCACAAATGATTTTACATGGAAAGATAGTTTAGGAAACTACGGAAAAGGAGTATGTTATGGAACCGTTGAGTCGTCGTCAGAGGGAGGAGATAACCTTAAATATTTTTGTGAAATGAATGATCAAGATGATGAAAGTTTTTTTACGAAAGGCGAAAGACTTTCTGATGAAATTGAAGCAGGCGTGGGAACACAAAATATAATAGATGGTACTGGTAAATGGAAAATATTTATAGGATCAAAATGTACTTATGGTATAAAATATAAAGATGATGTGGTATTTGCATCGCAAAAATGTAAATCTTATTTATGATTAAATGCTTTAAAAGAATAATCTTTTTAATATTACTTATATTTTCATGTAATAAACTATATTCTGCTGAATTAATATCCGAAGGGTCAGGTAACTTTTCTCAATTAGAAATAATTCTTACTGATAAAAGCAAAGTTTCTACCTTTACAACCAAAGGAACATTTAAAAATAATATTGGTAAATATGGTTCTTTTATTTGTATAGGATTTATTGATAGAAAAAGTAGTGGAGAAATAAATAAATTAGAAAATATTTGTGAAATTATAGATCAAGATGGTATTAAAACCTGGACTAAAGGAAGAAGGTCAAAAAGTGATATAAAAGCAGGAGTAGGTACTAATTTTATTGTTGATAGTACCAGTAAACATAAAAAAATCCTCATAGGTACAGAATGTAAATATGCAGTTAATTATGTTAGAGATTTATCTTTTTCTAAGACTATTTGTAAAATTAAAGATAATGATTTTGAGATATTAAAAAATGATTAAAATATTTTTTTATTTTTTATTGTTAAAATTACTATTCTTATTATCTGCTTTATCAAATGCAGAAGAATTTAAATACAAAGTAGTTGGAAAATTAAAAACTGATAATGTTATTCACTTTCCTGAAGGTGGAAAGTTTGTGTCATTTCATCATGAAGGTGGTTTTGAAACAAATATAGGTAAATATGGAGAGTATCAATGTCGAGGAAGTATTTTATATGATAAAAATGAAAAGTTAGTAAATATGTTTTTTGCCTGTGAGAACTTCGATCAAAATGGTGAAAAATTTATTAATATGGGTAAAAGGTTCAAGGGGTCAGACATAGATAGAGCAGTAGGAAATATGTCTATTATAGAAGGCGAAGGTTTCTGGAAAAGTTATGTAGGATACAAATGTACATATGCTGTTGAGTATGTAAACAAGGTAATTTTTGCTCCTGTACAGTGTAAAAATTAGTTTTTGAAAACTCTTTATATGCTTTTTCTGTTATCTTGCATTTTTCTACAGAGTAATTTGCTTCTTCAAAATATTTAATTTCATATTTGCATTCTGTTCCAATCAAATATTTCCAAAAAATAATTTATTTGGTATTATTTACTTATGGATAGTAAAGAAGAAATAATAAATAAAATTAATGATCAAGAAATAGAATACTTTGATGATATACCTAAAGAATATCAAAATGATGAAGAAGTAATTTATGCTTTAATTGATGCAAATGATGGAGAACCGCTTTGCTCATTTCCAGAGGAATCCATATGGAAAAAAGATAAAAAATTAGTTATGCATGCCATCGGACTTTATATGAGAATTTATGAAAATGAATTAAAAGAAGAAGAAAACCTTCATATAATGTATGATTATGCCCATGAAGACTTACATAATGATCAAGATATAATTGATTTAATTGGTGTAAATCCAGAATAATTAATTATTTGATGGACATTTAAGGAGAAATATATGCTTCCTAGTTTGAATTACAAACCTAATCTCTACGATATTGATGACATGGAAATTGAAGAGTTTAGAGACTTTTTAACTGATATGTTTTATGGAGATAAAAAGTTCATGGAAAAAGGATATACTAAAGATTTTGGACATGAAAATCAGTTAGAAACGGTATCACATACTACTATTCCTAGTAATTTACTAGGTTCTAAATTTTTAAATTATTTGCGAGAAGATGCTTTAGAAAAGAATTTAACTATTAGCGATGTTGAATTTATCCATAGTAAATTTTATTTACATACCCAAGCAAGGGAATTTTTAAAAATTGATATTATATCCTGTCGCATTTTAAAACCTAACCCTACAATCTCTTCTATAGATCCATTAGATCTTAGTCCTGTTGCTCTTTATTACGAAGAAGGAGATAATGATGAAGTATACACCTCTGATTCTGCGAAAAAGGTACCTTTTATGAAGGTCACTCACTTTGGGAAAAAAACGAAAAATATGACAAACAGGATCTTACATTTGATCCTAGAGAAAGTGGTTACTGGGAGGAATGGTTGCGGGATTTCGGTATAAACTAAAAATTGAATTATTTAAAAAAGATGTTTACGTCTCAATATTTTCATCACTATTATTATCTTCTTTAAGAATACATTCTGACTTTGTTGTTATATTTTTTCCAGGAAACTTGAAAGAGAAATCTATTTTTTTAGATGCTTTAAAACATTCCTCTTTATTTTCATAAGGAATTCTTAGTTCTATATCTTTTGTATTTTTATCAATACTATTAAATGATAGGACTATTAAAAGAATGTACTTCATATAGATTTAATCATAACTATTTTTCTTTTAAATAGTAGAGATTAATTATTAATATATTTTAAATACATACATTATATGGAAAATTTTCCATACCAGCAGAATCATCTCTAGTATTTAATTCTGGTATAATACCATATTTATTTTTAAATAATTGAATACTCATTCCTTCAATTTTTAAAAGTTTTGATTCTATATTTTTCGATTTTTTGAATTTTATTAATGATATTTCTACTTTATTAAAAAAAGAAGACTCTGATGTATCAATACCCTTGGTTTTAAAGTAACTTCGCATTTTAATAAACTCTTCTGTATCGCCATTATGTCTTCCCCCTGCAAACTCGGTCGTTCCAGAAATTTTTATAAAATGATG
>CACMKJ010000011.1 GCA_902614225.1 Rhodospirillaceae bacterium | reverse complement strand
ATCATTTGGATATAAGGGTGTAAGATTATCAAAATTTATTTTATTTCTTATTTTATCAGGACTTTCAAAGTTTATAGTAGTAACCTTTAATAAAGCAAAATATCTTTCACTGTCTTTTGGTTGTCTTATCTCACCTTCAACAGTATCTCCGTTTCTCAGCCCAAACCTTCTAATTTGACTAGGGCTAACATATATATCGTCTGGACCTGGAAGATAGTTAGACTCAGGAGCTCTCAAGAAGCCAAACCCATCTTGTAATATGTCTATTACTCCATCTCCGTGAATAGAAGTCCCTTTATCTGCAACACTTTTTAAAATACTAAACATAATATCTTGCCTTCTCATATTGGCTGCATTTTCTATTTCGTGTTCAGCTGCCAATTCCAAAAGTTCATGGGTTTTCTTTTTTTTTAAATCTTGTAAATGCATTTTAATTGAGATAATAAGTGAAGTATTAGTAAAGTAAATTATAATAAAACTTGATATAAGTCAATAAGTAGTAAAAATTAATGGTAATAAAAAAAACTAACACTCATCCTAAAGTTGCCTTCGGTAAAAACGCTATTTTGTTAATAAACCTTGGCACTCCTTCTTCTACCTCAAAAAAAGATATAAGAAAATATTTAAAGGAATTTTTGTCAGATAATAGAATTATCGAAGTAAATAAATATTTATGGTGGTTTATTTTAAACATAATTATATTAAATGTTAGGCCAGCAAAAACTGCAAAAACTTATAAAGAAATTTGGATGCATGAGTTAAACCAATCACCCTTGAGATATTATACTATTCAGCAACAAAAAAAACTTGCTGAAAAGCTTTCGAAGAGAAATTTAATAGTTGATTATGCTATGAGGTACGGAGAACCAAGTATTAAAGATAAAATTTTAGAACTTAAAAATAAAGGCTGTGAGAATATAGTCATACTTCCTCTTTATCCTCAATATTCATCAGCAACTATAGGGTCTGTATCTGATGCTGTTTTTAAAACCTTGTTAGAAATGCGATGGCAACCTAGTATACAAATTATACCGCATTATGAGTCCAATCCTTTTTATATCAATGCATTAAATAAAAGTTTGGAAAAAAATATATCTTCTATAGGGTGGCAACCAGAATTAATAATTGCTTCTTATCATGGTATTCCCAAAAGATACTTTATTAAAGGTGACCCTTATCACTGTTATTGTCATAAAACTACTAGATTATTAAAAGAAAAATTTAAAAGAGAAATCCCATTCTTAACTACTTTTCAATCCAGATTTGGACCTGAAGAATGGTTAACCCCTTACACAGAAGAAACTTTAGCTGATCTTGCCAAAAACAAAACAAAAAATGTAGTTGTAATATGCCCAGGGTTTGCCTCAGACTGTATAGAAACTTTAGAGGAAATAAACTTAAGAGCGAAAGAAGTATTCCTAAAAAATGGAGGAGAAAATTTTTTTATGGTACCTTGTCTTAATGATAGTTCTGATCACATCAAGTTGCTTTTTAATTTGGTAAAAAAATACATTGATGACTAATATATATTTATTTATAAAAGCAATACACATAATTGCTTTTACTGCTTGGATGGCAGGTATGTTTTATCTGCCACGTATTTTTGTCTATCATAGTGAAAAAAAATTAGACATAAATACTCATAAAAAATTTTTAATCATGGAAAAAAAATTAATCAAGATAATTATGACGCCTGCTATGTTGAGTACTTGGTTGCTTGGTTTTGCGCTTATATTAATTAATAATAATATAGAATCTTGGGTATGGATAAAAATATTCTTCGTTATTTTGATGTCTGGATGTCATGGTTTTTTTGTAAAGTGTCATAAAGACTTTTATAATAAAAAAAATAAATTCAATGAAAAATTTTTCAGATTAATAAATGAGCTTCCCACAATTTTATTAATAGTTATTGTCTTTTTAGTTGTATTTAAGCCTACTTTTTAAAACTTCTTACTATTTCTATTAACTTAAATACATTTTCTACCGGTGTTTGAGGCAAAATACCATGACCTAAATTAAAAATAAAACTGTTTCTTTTCATTTCTAATAAAATGTTTTTAATTTCTTTAACCATATATTCTCCTCCTTCTACCAGTAGATAAGGATCTAGATTACCTTGTAAACAAATATTTCCTTTAAAGTATTTTTTTTGTTCTTTTAAACTTATATTTGAATTTAAACTTAAACAATTTAGATAATCATATGCTTCTTTATCTAAAAAGTGAAAATTTTTGCTATAGTAAATTATAGGTATGTTGGGATATTTTTTTCTGACTGCTTTTGATATTTTTTTTACTTGTCTAATGGAATAATTTTGATGCATATAATGATCCATTTGATAAGAATGTGTGTCAAATATTTGTATTAGATCTACTCCTGCCTCTATTTGATTTAACAAATGTTGTAAAATTAAATCAGAAAATAAATCAATTATAAAATCCATTTCTTTTGAATTTTTATAACTAAAACTTTTTATTCTTGACAAGTTTTTTGTTATATTTCCTTCGATATAATATGTCGCTAGTGTCCAAGGTGCTGCAGAAAACCCAATAAGAGGCTTATCAATTAATTCTTTTTTTATATTTTTAATTGCTTCATAACAAGGTTTTACTTTTTCTCTATTCAATACTCTTGATAGTAATTTTAAGTTTTTTAAGATTTCTAAATTTTCAACAACAGGCCCTTTACCCGGTATAAACTCTACATTTATATCAATAGCATCTAAAATCAATAATATGTCAGAAAAAATAATAGCAGCATCAAAATCAAATTTTTTAATTGGTTGAAGTGTTATTTCAGTAACAGCATCAGAATTTTTACACATTTCCATAAAGCTATTAAATTTATTTTTAACGATATGATATTCTTTCATATACCTGCCAGCTTGTCGCATAAGCCATATAGGTACTTTTTCAGTAATTTTATAATTAAGATTATCTAATATAAGTTTATTCATTTTATAACTAATAATATATATATATTTATATACTAGTAGTAGTAATGAATATAATTACAAGGATAAAATTCTATTAACATTAATATTAACATTTACTAATACTAATCAATATAGAAAACAAAATTAAATTGCAGTTATCCACATAAGAATAATGTTTTGTATAAGTTTATTATATTGTTAATAGATTTACTAAATTCTCTTAAAATCTGATATATTTTTTTAGAAATCTTTTTTTTATTAAAATGCTAAATAATAATCCACATGTATATTTAATTTCTGACTCTACAGGAGAGACAGTGTCAATAGTAGCAAGATCAGTATATGCGAGATTTGAAAATATTAATTTTAACGAAAGTAGGTGGGCACTTATTAGATCTAGTAAACAAATAGATAACATAATTAAAATAGTACAGGAAAAGCCAGGAATGATTTTATATACAATGATAAATAAACAGTTAGAAAAATATTTACAGAAAAAGTGTATGGAAATAAATATTAATGCTCACCCTATTTTAGATAGTACAATTATTGCTTTAAAAGAGGGATTTGAATTGAAAACAAAAAGCGATCAAATCCCAGGTAAACAGCACATTCTATCTGATGATTATTTTGAAAGAATAGAAGCATTACAATATGCTATAGCGAATGATGACGGTCAAGCAATGGGACAAGATAAAGCAGATATTATTTTATTTGGAGTATCTCGTACATCAAAAACACCTACGTCTATATATTTAGCAAATAAAGGAATAAAAGTAGCTAATATTCCTTTCGTGTTAAATCAGGAGCCAAACCTTTCTAATATTTCAAAAAATTCATTGGTAGTGGGTTTGTTCGCCAGTCCTGAAAGATTACAACAAATAAGGACTTCTAGATTAAAGTCTCTAAGGGAAAAAAAAAAAACAGAATATGTAGATATAGAGCTTTTAAAAAAGGAAGTAATACAAGCAAAAAAAATATGTCTAAAAAACAAATGGGTTACTATAGATGTAACTAAAAAATCAATTGAAGAGATAGCTGCAACCGTTTTAGAATATTACAAAATTTTTAAAGGAAGAGACAATGATAAAGAATGAAACTTTTAAAGCTATAGGAATTATAGGAAAGCCTTTAAAGCAATCTCTTTCTCCTTATCTGCATAATTATTGGATAAAAAAATATGGATTATCATCGTTTTACTTGCCTCTTCCTATAGATAATATTAACTATTTAAAGATTGCTATAAAGAAACTTAATTTTTTAGGACTAAATATAACCATACCATATAAAAAAAGTATAATTAATCAGTTAGATTTAGTAGATGCGGGAGCTAGAAAAATTAAAGCTGTAAACACGGTAATATGTATAAATAATAAGTTAAAAGGATTTAATACAGATATTATTGGCTTTAAAAAAGGACTACTTAAAAAAAAATGGAATAGAAAAAGACCAGTAATCATTTTCGGCGCAGGAGGTGCAGCAGAAGCAATACTTTATTTTCTGAAATCAGAAAAAATAAAAGATATTACTGTTATTAACAGGACAAAAAAAAGAGCAAAAGAAATAGCAAACAAATACAAAAATATAAGATTCTCTTCAGATTTTAAATTAGACATTAAAGAGGCCGGACTTATAATAAATACTAGTAGTTTAGGAATGATAGGTTATCCTGATTTAAAAATTAAATTAGATAAAATAAATAAAGAGGCTATAATATACGACATAGTTTATAATCCGATTAATACTTACCTGATAAGAGAGGCAAAAAAGCAAAAATTAGAATTTGTTACTGGCTTAGATATGTTTGTAGAACAGGCACGCTCCAGTTTTGAAATTTGGTTTAAAATAAAACCAGATATTAATTTAAGCTTAATAAATAATATAAAAAAAAAGATTAGTAAAAGATGATAATATTAGGAATTACGGGTTCCGTGGGAATGGGAAAAACAGAAGCAGGGAAATGCTTTAAAAAAAATAATATAGATGTTTTCGATTGCGATAAAGAAATAGCGGCCTTTTATAATAAAAAAGATACTATAATTGAAATAAAAAAAAAGTTTCCAAGCACTATTTCACATAACAGAGTTGATAAAAATGCTCTAGCAAATATTGTTTTCAGTGACAAAAGCAAATTAAAACTTTTAGAAGGACTGCTTTATAAAAAACTTAAGGCAGAACAGTCTTTTTGGTTAAGAAAAAAAATAAGAGAGAAAAAAAAATTATTAGTCTTTGATGTGCCTTTGCTTTTTGAAAAAGATAATATAAAAAAATATGATTTAGTTGTAGTTCTATCATGTAAAAAAGCACTTCAAAAAATTAGAGTTTTAAAAAGACATGGTTGGAATGAAGATAGGTATAAAAAAACTTTGAAAGAACAAATTCCTGATAACATTAAGCAAACATTGGCAGATATAATAATTAAGACGGACAGAGGAAAAAGATACCTATATGAAGAGATTATAAAAATCATTAAGAATGTAAAAAATAAAAAAAAAAGAAATATACATGAAATTTTAAAGGAGTTTTAATTTGAGAAGTATTACATTAGATATTGAGACTACTGGATTAAGTTTTCTAGAAGGGCATAAAATTGTAGAAATAGGCTGTGTTGAACTACTGAACAACTTTCCATCAGGCAAAACCTGGCAAAGATATATTAATCCAGTAAGGGAAATGCCCGAAGAGGCCTTTAAAATTCATGGGTTATCTGACGAGTTTTTATCGAATAAGCCAGTTTTTTCTGAAATTATTGATGATTTTTTAAACTTTATCAAAGACTCTGATTTGATAATACATAACTCTAAGTTTGACCTGCCTTTTATTAATTATGAGTTAGAGACAAATAAGAGGAAAGGTTTAGACCCTAAAAGAAATAATGTTATTGATACTTTAAATCTAGCTAGGAAAATACATCCTGGCCAATCTGTTAGCTTGGACGCATTAAGTAGAAGATATAAAATCAATATTGACAGAGAAAACCATGGAGCATTATTAGATGCAGAAATATTAGCTGAGGTTTATTTAGAAATGAACGGTGGAAGGCAACAAAATATAAATTTAACAGAAAATATTAATAAAACAAAAGAAAATAAAAATACACAAATATTTGATTATTCAAAAAAAATATATGAGGTCACCGATCAAGAAAAAAAAAAGCATCAAGAATTGCTTGATTTCATAAATAATTTTTAAACAAGTATTGTAATACTTAATAATCAAGTATATGTATATAAGTAAAGAAAAAGGAGAATATTCTGTATATAGATATAATATTATTTGCTGTTATTGCTGCTGTATTAGCAACAAACCTCTATAGGGTGCTGGGAAAAAGAACAATATCTGACAAAAAACTCTTTAAGAACAAAGCTACAGAAAACGAAGTTAAAGATAGCATTTTCTTCGAAAAAGATATAGAATATTCAAAGAAGCAGCTCTTGGACTTAGATAATAATTTTAGCTTTCATAATTTTATTCAGGGAGCAAAAGAAGCATTTAAGATAATTGTTGAAGCATTCAATAATAATAAAGTTGAAGAAATTAAGCATCTAGTTAGCACAGAAGTTTATGATAACTTTCAAAATGCAATTGATACTAAAAATAATAACTATCAAACTTTTAATATAAGCTCTGTTAAGGCATCTATATTAAACATTGAAGTAGTTAAAAATTATGCGAACATAAAGGTAAGGTTTTTATCTACTCAGAAAGTAACACTAAATAATAAAATAAAAAAATTAGAAAATATCAAAGACATTTGGACTTTTGAAAAGGACATGAAAGCTGATAGTTTGATATGGAAATTAGTAGAAGTAGGAACAGATTGAAGGTCTTTTTTTTTTTATTTTTTTTTTAACCAGTTGTCAACTTTCTAATGAAGCTAGAAAAAAACCAGGCCCAGAAATAAATGTCTTAGACAAATTTGGAAATATTTTTAGTGCTGAAATATATGATGCTTATGTAAGAACTTGCGAAACCTTGATTACTAAAAAAAAACTAAATAAGTCTAATGCTGAAAATTGTCAATTAGCTTTAAAAAACAAAAAACTAAAACCTAAGGAAGTTAAAAAATTCTTTAAAGAAAATTTTTTATTTGATAAAGAACAGAAAACTAATAATGATGGCATTATGACAGGTTACTATGAGCCTGAGATTAAAGCCTACAAATATCAAAAAAAAAATACATACCCTATATATAAAATGGATACTAATAAATACGAAGAGACTTTATTCAAAAGCACGAGAAAAGAAATTAATAATGGATTATTGAAAAATAAAGGCTTAGAGATAGCTTGGGTAGAAAATGAAATTGAGGCTTTTTTTCTTCATATTCAGGGCTCAGGCAGACTGAGATTTCCTAATGGAGAAATAAAAAGGGTAAGGTTTTCAGGGAGTAATAAAAAAAAATACACCTCAATAGGAAAAATATTACTTATAAGAAATAAAATAAAAAAAGAAAATATCTCAATGTATTCTATAAAAGATTGGTTATATAAAAACAAAGATGAAGCTTTAGAAATTATGGAAAAAAATGAAAGATATATCTTCTTTGAAGAATATGTAGGAGAAATTAAAGGGAGTGCGGGAGTTGATTTGCACCCTATGATAAGCATAGCAGTTGATACCAGGTATCATGAATTAGGGGACATTTTGTTAATAAATGATATCAAAAATAGAAAAAATTTTTTAGGTATAGCACATGATACAGGAGTTGCGATAAAGGGGCCATCAAGAATAGACTTGTTTACAGGATTCGGTCAACAAGCAGAAATGATAGCGTCAAGTCTAAATGTTAAGATTAGTATAAATAAATTAAAATCAAAAATAAAATAAACTTCTGGGTTTGACTATCTAAGTAAGGAGTGCAAAAATAACAACATGAAAAAAGTATTAGAAATTAATGATCTTAAAATATTAGCAAAGAAAAAATTACCTAAAATGTTTTATGATTATGTTGACTCAGGCTCTTATACGGAAAGTACTTACATAGAAAATGAAACAGATTTTAATAAAATAAAACTAAGGCAAAGAGTAGGAAGAGATATCAGCATTTCAAGACTTAGTAAAAAGTTTTTAGAAAAAGAATACAAGCTACCGTTTGGATTTGCTCCATGTGGTATGGGAGGAATGCTTTACCCAGATGGTGAAATACTAGTTGCGAAAGCGTGTGAAAAAAACAAAATTCCATATATTTTATCAACTATGAGTATTTGTTCGATTGAGCAGGTAGCAGAAAATACTAATGAACAATTTTGGTTTCAATTATATGTTATGAGAGACAAGACGTTTGTTGAAAATGTTATTAAAAGAGCGCAAGATGCTAAATGTTATGCACTTGTTTTAACTATGGACCTCCCAATTTTGGCACAAAGACATAAAGATATTAGAAATGGACTTTCTGCTCCTCCAAAGCCATCTTTAAATAGTCTTTTGCAAATTTTGAAAAAACCTAAGTGGTGTCTAAAAATGTTAAGTACTTCAAATAGAAGCTTTGGTAATATTTTAGGGCATGTAGATGGAGTTGATGATTTATCTTCTATAGTAAAATGGGCAGATGGACAGTTTGACCCAGGGCTTTCATGGGAATACGTAAAATGGATAAGAAAACTATGGAAAGGCCCACTTATATTAAAAGGTATTTTAGACGAAGATGATATTAAAATTGCTAATGACTATGATATACAAGGTATAATAATTTCTAACCATGGTGGAAGACAATTAGATGGAACTATTTCATCAATTATGGCATTAAAAAATGTAATTAATGATGTACGTACCAATTTAGAAGTTTTTTTCGATGGAGGCATTAGGTCAGGAAAAGACATAGTAAAGGCACTTGCATTAGGGGCTAATGGCGTATTCATGGGGAGACCCTATCTATATGGATTAGGAGCTATGGGACAGCCAGGAGTAGAAAAGGTTATAGAAATTTTAGTTAAAGAAGTTAACACAACTTTGTTATTAGCGGGGGAAACAGACGTTAATGACTTAGATAATGGTAATTTATATTAATGCAAACAAAAAATAGAAAAATTAAAGAGGAAGAATTAGAGTTATGGAAAAAAGTAACGGAGCATGATACGATAATAGGACGATATGCTACTTCAGTTGAAGAAAACATAATTCATCAAAAAACTTCCATAACTTCAAAGAAGTATAAAGATAATTTAAAAGTGAAAGATATAGAACGTAGTTCTTTTAAACAAGACTACCAAATTAATAAAAGAATGAAATTAAAACTAAAAAGGGGTTTGATTAGACCAGAAACAAAAATAGATCTCCATGGTAAAACTTTATCGGAAGCAAAAAAATCGCTTTCACATTTTATAAAGTCTAGCATAAATAAAAATATTAGATGCATTTTAGTAATAACAGGTAAGAAAAAAACCTTGAATGGCTCTAAGGGACTTATTAGAGAAAATTTGCCATTATGGCTAAAGGAAACTGAATTATTCAATTATATTTTATTTCATTGTTACGCTATTAAGAAAGATGGTGATGATGGGGCAAGGTATATTTTATTAAGAAAAAAGGATAAGGTATTTTATGGTTAGAAAATCTAGTTTAGAAAGAGTTACTAAGGAAACAGACATAAAAGTAAATATTAACATAGACGGAAAAAATAATTACAAAATTAATTCGGGCATAGGGTTTTTGGATCATATGTTAGAACAACTTTCTAAACATAGCTTTATAGACATTGATTTAATAGCTAAGGGTGATCTTCACATAGACTATCATCATACTACTGAAGATTCAGGTTATGCTATTGGTAAAGCTATAGATGAAGCCATAGGAGACAGAAGGGGTATAACTAGGTTCGCACATGCATATGTTCCTATGGATGAGACTCTAACCAGAGTTGTAATTGATTTTTCTGGGAGGCCCTACTTGATATGGAAAGTATTCTTCACGCAAAGTAAATTAGGTGATATGGATACAGAGTTGTTTAAAGAATGGTTTCAAGCATTTACACAGGCAGTAGGGGCTAATATTCATGTTGAAAACATTTACGGAGTAAACAATCATCATATTATAGAATCTTGTTTCAAAGGCTTAGCTATAGCATTGAGAAAAGCACTTTATATTACTTCATCTAATACTATACCTTCGACAAAAGGAAAAATATTAAATGATGGTAAAAAATGAATATAGTTATAGTTGATTACAATTCAGGAAATTTAGCGTCTTTACAAAATTCTTTAGAAAGTGCTGTAAAAAACAAAAAGCAAGCTTTTGAGGTTAAGGTAACAGCAGTACCTGAGGAAGTTATAAAAGCAGATAAAGTAATTTTGCCAGGAGTAGGAGATTTTTTTTACTGTAAAAATGAACTACTTAAAATAAATGGAATGGTAGATGCTATAAATTATTTTATAAAAGATAAGGAAAAGCCTTTTTTAGGAATATGTATAGGAATGCAACTGATGGCAAAGGTTAGCTATGAAAGAAAAAAAAATAAAGGCTTAGATTTCATAGACTCTGAGGTCATAATAATAGAAAGTGAATCTAAAGAAATTAGAGTCCCTCATATGGGATGGAATAATGTTTATTTAGAAAATAAAAGTAAAGAAAAAGATTTTCCTTCTTTAAAAAATAACGATTTTTATTTTGTTCATAGCTATCATATGAAATGTAAGAACAAAAATGAAGTGTTGGCGTCTACTAATTATGGAAAAAAAATAGTTTCTGCTGTAATTAAAGATAATATATTAGGAGTTCAATTTCATCCTGAAAAAAGCCAAGAAAAAGGTAAAAAATTTTTGGAAGAATTTCTTAATTGGAAACCTGAATGATTGAAGTTAAAAAAGTTAAAAATTTTGAAAAAGGAGAGCTTGAAGAGCTTACATCAGCCACTATGAATGCTATCCAGGAAGGGATAGGTTTTGGTTGGATTAAAAAACCAGCAAAAAATAAGATTATCGAGTATTGGAAAGGGGTGATTTTAGTTCCTAATAGATGGCTTTTTGTTGGTAAATATAAAGGAATAATTTCAGGGTCAATACAAGTTGTTACTTTTTCCTCAACCAATGAGGCCGCTATATTTAGAGTTTTTATTGACACTCACTTTGTTGCAACATGGGCTAGAGGATATGGATTAGCTAAGCTTTTATTAGAAGCAGCTCAAAAAGAATGCAGAAAAAAAAACTATACGCACGTTATTTTAGATGTTAGAGAAACCCAGAAGAGAGCAATTAATTTATACGAACAGTTGGGCTTCAAACTTTGGGGAAAGCTTCCCGTTTATCATAAATTATCAAATGGTAGTATGGTATCAGGAAATTATTATTATAAAGAACTAACAAGAGCATGATTGTTTACCCAGCTATAGATATATCTAAAGGAGAGATAGTTCGGCTTACTAAAGGAGATTTTAGTAAAAAAAAAATATATAAAAAAAATTTAGTAGAACAAGTTCAAAGTTTTCAAAAAAATGGAGCTACCTGGATCCATGTTGTAGATTTAGATGGCGCATTATCAGGAGAGAATAAAAATGAATACTCAATAAAAAAAGTTATAAAAAATACAACTTGTAAGGTCCAATTGGGTGGAGGCATAAGAACAATTAAAGATATAGAGAAATGGATTTCTTTAGGTATTAATAGAGTAATAATAGGAACATCTGCAATTATAAATGAAGATTTGGTAAAAGAAGCTGTAAAAATTTTTCCAAACAAAATATCAGTGGGACTAGATCTAATAGGAGACTTCGTAGCAATTAGAGGATGGACCGAGGTATTTAAAGAAAAGGAGGCTGTATACTTTTTTAGAAAGTTCTCAGATTTAGGAGTAGAGAGTATTATTTATACCGATATAAATAATGACGGAGTTTTAAAAGGACCTAATTTTATTAATATTTTAAAATACAAAAATATAGTTAATGTACCCCTCATTGCATCAGGGGGCGTTTCTAACTTCCAGGATATTAAAAAACTGTATTCTTTTAAAGTTGATGGAGTTATAGTAGGTAAAGCTATTTACGATAATAAAATAAATCTTAATGAAATGTTTAGTTTAAAAAAAAATGTTAAAAATTAGAGTAATCCCCTGTTTGGATGTTAAAGAAGGTAGAGTGGTAAAAGGTATAAATTTTATAGATCTTAAAGATGCGGGTGATCCAGTTGAACAAGCAAAAATTTATGATGAACAAGGCGCTGATGAACTTTGTTTTTTAGATATAACAGCTAGCTTAGAAAAAAGAGATATTTTGTTTGATATAGTAAATAAAACAGCAAAAAAGTGTTTTATGCCCCTTACAGTTGGCGGAGGAGTTAGAAAAGTAGAAGATATTAAAAAACTTCTTTATTCAGGGGCCGATAAAGTTTCTATAAACTCTGCGGCTATATATGAACCACAGCTTATAAAAGATGCCTCAAATAGATTTGGCAAACAATGTATAGTTATTGCAATCGATGCAAAAAAAACTAGTAAAAGCTCCTGCAAAAGTGGTTATCAAGTATTCTCACATGGTGGCACAAAAGAGACTAACTTAGATGTAGTTGATTGGGCAAAACAATGTGCTGACTTTGGAGCAGGTGAACTGTTGTTAACCTCTATGGATAATGATGGAACTAAAAAGGGGTTTAACATTGAGCTGACAAATAAAGTAACTAAAAGTATTAAAGTTCCAGTAATTGCATCTGGAGGCGTAGGGGAATTAAAACATTTTACTGAGGGAGCTTGTGAAACTGAAGCATCTGGTTTATTGGCGGCGTCAGTATTTCATTTTGGCAAATTTACTATTAATGAAGTAAAAAAAGAATTAAATAAAAATGGAGTTGCGGTAAGATTATGATCAGAAATGAAGATAAACTAGGTGAGGTTTTGAATTATCTAGAAAAAGTCATCGAAGATAGAAAAAAATCAAAAAATAAATCTTATACGTCAGATTTATTATCTCAAGGAATAGATAGGGTTTCTCAAAAAGTTGGAGAAGAAGCTATAGAAGTTGTGATAGCTTCAAATAATAAAAAAAAGAAAAAAGTTATTTATGAAAGCGCAGATTTAGTTTTTCATTTATTAGTGCTTTGGAAAAAATTAAATATTAAAAAAAATGACATAGCAGAAGAATTATTAAGAAGAAAAAAATGACAAGAGCTAATTACGACAAAAATAATATTTTTGCCAAAATAATAAGAAAAGAAGTTAAGGCAAATATTGTTTTTGAAAATAAATATATTCTTTGTTTTAAAGATATTTTTCCAAAAGCGCCTGTTCATATTTTAATTATACCCAAAGGCCAATTTAAAGACATATTTGATTTTTCTATAAATGCAACTTTAGAAGAAAAAAAAGCCATTTATGAAGGTTTTGCTAAAGTTATTAAGATATTTGATTTAGAATTAGATGGTTGTAGAATAATTAGTAATTTTGGAAACCATGGCGGACAAGAAGTTCCTCATTTACATTTTCATTTATTAGGAGGGAGAGAGATTGGCTCTATGATTTCTTAGTTGTAATGCTTCTTCCCAATAGATATAGGATATATTAACTTTATTTAAAGTGTCAATTTCTCTAATACATGTAGGTGAAGTAACATTAATCTCAGTTAAATATCCATCTATAACGTCAATCCCAGTGAAAAATAATCCTCTTTCCCTAAGCTTAGATTTAATCTGATTACATATAAACTTTTCTCTCTTAGTTAAGTTTGTTTTTTTTGCTTTTCCGCCTATATGTAAATTAGCTCTAATTTCATTATTCACAGGAATCCTATTAACGGCTCCTACAGGTAAACCATTAATCAATAAAATTCTTTTATCACCTTTTTTAACATTTTTAATAAATTTTTGAACTATAACATGCTCTGTTTCTGATATTAAGCTATCTATTATAGTATTTAAATTTGGATCTTTTTCATTGAGATAAAAAATATTTGTTCCACCATTTCCATATATTGGTTTTATAACAACTTTTTTAAATTTCTTAACAAATTTAATAATATTACTTTTCTGTTTGCTTATTAATGTAGGAGGCATAAGATTAAAAAAGTCCATGACAAAAAGTTTCTCTGGGCAATCTCTAATGGAATTCGGTTTATTTAAAATCATACAAGACTTAGGGAGCCTTTCTAATAAGTAAGTAGCTGTTATATATTCCATATTAAAAGGAGGGTCTTGTCTAATTAAAACGAATTCAAAGCTTTTTAAATTTATTACATGTGCCGTATCTAGAGTTAAAAATTTTTCTTTTTGGATATTAATTGATAATACTTTATTAGCGATAGCTTTTAATTCATTGTTTTCAAGATATAAATTATCTACGTTATATATAAAAACAGAAAACTTTCTTTTGATTGCTTCTTTAATTAATGCCAAAGTGCTATCTGTATATTTATTTATTTTATTTAGCTTATCCATTTGAACAGCTACTTTAATTTTTTTTTCTTTACTCATCTTTTAACTTAATTAGGTTTACAATTTTTTTTACACCAGCAATATTAGATGCATGCTGTATAACTTTATTAAGTTCTTTATTATTTTGAGCAATGCCAACAAGATAAAGAATTCTATTTTCTGTAGTGACGCTAAAATTTACTTCCGATACCTCTTTATCAGTAAGCATCTTTGCTCTAAGTTCTAAAGAGATTCTAGTGTCTTTAACATAGTCTATTAAGTCATTTTTACCAATTGTTATGTAGCTTGCAACTTCTTTGACATTTTTTGTATTCCAAGATATTTGATTAGCTTTTTCTTTTATGCTTTCATCTAATACAGTCCCTACCAACAATACCCTGCCTTCATAAACAATCACTCTTACTTTTGAGAAAAGTTTATCATAATCATTCGAAAACATTGCCTCTTCTATTTTAGTTTTAATTATGATATCTATAGCTGCTTGCTTAGAAGATCTCTCTTGTACCATTACCATGCCAGTAGATGCTACTCCTCCAACAATGACTTGGGAGCATGATGCGTACAGCCATGAAGAAAACACAGCGATAAAAAGGAAAGCAACTTTATCTTTTAGAAAATTTTTCATTTAATAAATCCATACATCTTTTATATAAAATATCTCTACTTTGTGAAGAGCTTTTGGATAACATAGCAGAAACTTGGGAAGGTTTTAACTTTTTTAATTCGTTAATAATTTCTTGATCACTATAAATTTTTTCATTAGAAATAGAAAATTCTGCAATAATAGTTAACTCACCGCGAATTTTTTTTGGTGCTTTTAAGAAACTATCAATGTTTTCTTCTGTAATAAAAAAAAAGTCTTCATGTAATTTGCTGAGTTCTTTAACGATAGCTAATTTAAAGCTTTTAAAGTTGTCCTTTATTGTTTCTAGAAAAAAATTTAGTCTTTTAGATTTTTCATAGATTATTAAAGAATAATTCACTTTAGTATAGTCTCTAATGGTGCCAATGTAATCATTTTTATTCTTAGGTAGAAAACCTAAAAAGCAGAACTTATCTGTTTTTAAACCTGATATTATAAGGCTTGCTATGGCAGAGCATGGACCTGGTAATGAAAAAATATTATGTCCGCTTTGTCTAATGCGTTTTAGTAATTTGTACCCAGGGTCAGATATTAATGGTGTGCCTGCATCAGAAATAAAGGATATTACTTTGTCTTTATCAAGTTCGTTTAAAATCTTAATTATATCCTTATCACTGCTATGATCATTATAGATTAACCAATTCTTTTTTTTTGTTTGAAGGCCTAAATGAAAAAATAAATTTTTAGAAACCCTTGTATCTTCACATACTATAGTATCAGAACTATTAAGTATTTTAATAGCTCTAATAGTTATATCATTTACATTGCCAATAGGAGTGGCAACTATATACAGTCCCTTTTCAATGACTATGCTTTTAGAAAAAATATTTGATATTATATCTTGGTGCATCTATTTTTAATTACTTTTTTAATATTTAACCTATAATAATAACATGTTTTCATTTGTTAAAAATTTTTTTATATTAATAATTTTTTTATCTATTACATCATGTCATGAGAAAGATTATAACATTTTTAAAGACTTTATAATGAAAGATCAGCAAACTGAAAATTTAAAAAAACCAAACACGTTGGAAACAGATAAAATTACTAAAGATAATACAGAAAAACAAGCAGTTAATTTAGAAAAAAAAGATAAACAGGCAGATAATTTAGAAAAAATAAACTCAGAGAAAAAAAAACTTGATAGAATAGATAAGGATGAAGAAAGTAAAGAATTAAAGTCTGATAAAAATACTTCTAGAGTTTTAGAAGATCTAGAAAATCAAAAAAAAAAAATATTAGAAACTCAAAGCCAAACAAATAAAATAGAAGAAGAAGCTATTTTAAATGATAGAATAAAGGTAGGAGTTATGCTTCCCTTATCAGGAGAAAATAGTGAAATAGGAAATTTAATTTTAAATGCTATAGAGATGGCAGTTTTTCAGACACAAGAAAATAAGCTGGAAATCCATATTAAGGATACAGAGGCAAAACCCGATAGAGCAAAAAAAGTTTTATCTGAATTAATTAATGAAGGAGTTAAAGTTATCATAGGACCTCTTTTTTCCAAATCTTTAGCAGCGATACAGAGTGAAGCTACGAAAAATAATATTAATATTTTTGCTCTTACAAACAATATAAATTTAAGAAATAAAGGCATATGGATTTTTGGAGTAGATCCGCAAGCCCAAACAGAAAAAGTGCTTCAGTATGCATTAGAAAAAGGCACTAAAAAAATTGCAGCTTTATTACCCCAAAATGCTTACGGGTTACTTTTATTTGATACTATTACTGATTTTACTCAGGAAAACTTGATAAAAATAGAAAAAATTGAATTCTATGATTTTTCTGTAGAAAGTCAGAGAAAAACTGCTCAAAAAATTTCTGAGGGCTTTAAAGACTATAAAATCTACTTAGATAAAATTGAAGAACAAGATAATATAGAAGATAATGGTAATGAGGTTTTATTTATGAAAAAACCATTTGATAGTGTATTTATAGCTGCTGCTGGACAAAGTTTAACAGTATTATCTTCTCAATTACAATATAACAATGTCGACCCTAAAATAGTACAGTATCTTGGTATATCTTCTTGGGAAGATAGTAGCATAGTTAATGAGCCAGCTTTAGAAGGAGGAGTTTTTGTAACAACAAGTGAAGTATTTCAAAAAAAAATTAAACTTATTTACAAAAACTCATTTGGTAAAGAAATGCCGAAAATTGCTATGATTGCTTATGATATTGTTGCATTATTAGGGTCATTAAATAATTCAAGAAGTAGTTTTAATATTTATGATTTAGTAAATGATGAAGGATATATAGGGTTGAGAGGATTATTTAGATTAAAGAAAAATGGAGTGGTGGAGAGAGCTTTTCAATTGAAAAAAATAAAAAATAAAAAATTTACTATTTTAAAAAAAGCTAATAGTCAGTTTTCTGGCTTATAAAATATTCTTGATAGAAAGTCTCTTAAATAGACTATGCTTTAATAATTTGACCAAAGCTTTTTTTCTGTGACTTATTGAGTTTTTAAAGGAAGAACTAAATTGAGCTAAAGTTTTGTTGAAATTTAAAGGTACAAATATAGGGTCATAACCAAAACCATTGTTACCCCTTGGTGGAAAGACGACTTTTCCTTTTAAGGTACCTTTAAAAAAAAACTCATTTTTTTTTTTATCAATCAAAGCCAAAACACAAACAAACTTTGCATGTTGTCCATTTAAATCTAGCTTTTTTTCATTTAAATGTTTTTTAATTTTTTCAAATGCAAGATTATAATTTTTTTTATACGCCCATCTTGCAGAGAATATCCCAGGAGCACCATCTAGATTGTCAATGCATATGCCACTATCGTCTGCTATTGTTGGATAACAATGCGATGTTAATTCTGATGCAAACCTTGCTTTTATTAAAGCATTATCCTTAAATGATTTACCATTTTCTATTGGTTCATTTTTGGTAAAGCTTTTTAAAGACAAAACTTCAATGTTATTACCGACAAAAATTTTATTAAACTCTTCAAGTTTATTTTTATTGTGGGTTGCAATTAATAATTGAATTTATTTATCCTTCGACATTAGTTTGTATCTCATATATTTTATTAACTGATTTTTTAGCTAAATTATACATAGATGTAAAATTTTTTTCTGATATCACAGTTTTTTCACCAGTACATTGTATTTCTATTATATTTCCAAGGCTATCAAATACAAAGTTTGCGTCGGCTTCAGCAGAGGAGTCTTCTTCATAATCTAAGTCAACAAAAGGGTTGCCTCCAATAATACCACAAGAAATTGCAGACACACCATATTTGATAGGGTTATTTTTCAGAACTTTTGTTTGAACCAGTTTTTGTATTGCAAGGTTTAATGCTATCCAGGAACCATTAATAGATGTTGTCCTGGTTCCTCCATCTGCTGATAATACATCACAGTCAATTTTTATAAGCTTCTCTGATAAAAGTGATAAATTCAGACAGTTTCTTAAACTTCTTCCTATTAACCTTTGTATTTCTTGTGTTCTACCTGATAGCTTTCCTCTTATAGATTCTCTATCATTTCTAGTATTTGTTGATGTAGGCAACATAGAGTACTCTGCTGTAAGCCATCCTTGACTAGTGCCTTTTAACCATCTAGGAATTTTTTCCTCTACAGTTACACTGCATATAACTTTTGTTAGACCAAACTCTATAAGACATGAAGAAAATGCATTTTTCATAAAGTTTATTTCAACTTTTATATTTCTTAATTCATTAAACTTTCTGTTGCTTCTCATTGTATTATTCTTTTACTATAAATGATAAATTAATTTTATAGAATGAAAAGATGAAAAATAAGAGTAAAGATGTTTCTGAAATTGGAAATCGAGCTAAAACCATCCTATCAGAAGTTATAGAAGTTTACCTAAGACAAGGAACGCCCGTATCTTCAAAATTAATCTCTGAAAAACTAAACTCTCCTTTATCTCCTTCAAGTATAAGGTCAGTAATGGCAAGATTAGAAGATCAAGGATATTTGCATTCTCCTCATACATCTTCAGGCAGAATTCCAACTGATAGAGGGTTAAAGTTATTTGTTGATGGATTACTAGAGCTAGGAGATTTAACAATTGAGGAAAGACAAAATATTGAAGCTAGGTGTTCTGTGGCAGGAAAAACTTTGCTTGAAGTTTTAGACCATTCTTCCAAGGAGTTAGCTGGGTTATCAAATTGTACTTCTTTAGTTTTTGCGCCAAATAATATTGATAGACCTTTGAAACATGTTGAATTTGTAGCACTAGATAAAGAGCGGGCTTTGGTAATTACCATTGATATTAATGGTTTAGTAGAAAATAAAATTATGACAGTACCTTCAGGTATAACAGGAGCTGCTTTAATAGAAGCCACGAATTATATTAACTCTAAGGTTTATGGTAAAACATTATCTGAACTTAAGTTGAATATTTCTAAAGAGTTAGAAACACAGAATAAGCAGATTGACAAGCTATCGGAACAACTTGTATCAGAAGGACTAGCTATTAGAAGCAAAGAAAAAGGAGAGGACCATTTTTTAATAAATAGAAGAGATTTTATATATGGAAAATTAGATAAGAAAGAAGAATTGCTTAAGTTAGACAAATTATTGAACGAACTACAAAATAAAAAAAACTTTATTAATATTTTAAAAAATACATCTGAAGGCACAGGAGTCCATGTTTTTATTGGTTCAAATACTCAAATGTTTAATTTATCAGGTTGTTCAATGATTGTAGCTCCATTGAAGCAGAGGGTTAAAAATAAAAATGTTTCCACATTAGGAGCAATTGGAGTTATAGGTCCATCTAGATTAAATTATTCTAGAATAATTCCTATGGTAGATTTTACAGCAAAAGTATTGAATAAATTTTTAAATTAATCTTGTAGATTAAAAAAAATAACCAACATATATTATTAGTTAAGGGGAAAAGAATGACTGAAAAGATAAATGATGATATAGAAAAAAATAATTCTATGGGAACACAGAAAAATGCCAGTGAAAAAATTGATAAAATAAAAGACCAAGAAAATAAAATTTCTGCTGAGGAGAGTTTAGATAAAAATGATTCCTCAAGCGATGAGGGCAGTACAGAAAATAATGAAACTATTAGCGATGAGGGTAGTTTAGAAAATAACGAAACTCCTAGCGAAGAAGGTAACTTAGAAACTATTGATTCTCTTAAGAAAGAATTGTCTGAAAATAAAGATAAATTATTAAGATCATTAGCAGAGTGTGAGAATACTAGAAAACAGATGGAAAAAATAAGGATAGAAACAAATAAATATGGAGTACAACCTCTAGCAAGAGAAATATTGAACGTTGTAGATAATTTTAATAGAGCCTTAAATTTAAAAGATGATAATAATGAGAAGAGTCTAGAGGAAGGGCTTACTCTGATACAAAAAGAAATATTAAGTATTTTAGATAAATTTAATGTAAAAAAAATAAATGCCCTAGGCGAAGACTTTAACGCTAACTTTCATCAAGCGATGTTTGAGAAAGAGACCAATGAGTTTGAGGCTGGCAAAGTATGTGAAATTGTTCAGGATGGCTATACTTTTCATGACAGGCTATTAAGACCAGTCTTGGTTGGTGTAGCAAAAAAATCAAATGAAATTAATAATGATAAAAAAGCTGAAGATGATGAAAATACAAAAAATGAAGAACAAAATTAATGAATTTTAAAGAGTATTCTTTTTTAGACAAAAGTATACTTATACAGTTTCCAGATGATTGGGTAGTAAAAGAACAAGATGATAACCTAATAAAAGTTAGTTTTCCATTTGGTCCTTACCCAACTCTAGATTGCTACCTTAGCTGTTTTGATAATCCCAAGATAAATACAGAAGACAAGATTAAACAGTATTTATTAAATGGAATAGATACTGGCCAGGAAGTTGAGGACATTCTAGACAATCTATATGTCCTTAAACATAAATTTAAATCAGAGGGAGATAACTTATTACTTATTAAAATTGTAAACATATTAAAACCAAGGACTTTTAGAGAGGTAAGGTTTTCTCTTGCTTGGCCAGATAATGAAGAGGCAAATAAAATTGTAAACAAACTATCAAGAACTATAGATGATGTAGTAAATAAAATAAAATTTAGTGAATTCAAAACCGAGTTTGATGACCAAGCTATTATAAAGAATAAATTAGATAATTTAATATTACAAAAAAATGTATTTTGGGAAAAATTAGAAATTTCATTACCTAAAAGATGGATAATTAATAATAAAAATGAAGAAAGCTTTGTTAATTTAGAGTTAGATAAGATTTATCAACTAAGTTTATTTTTTGAATATTTTGAAATAAATATTAGTAAAAGAGAAAAAACGAAAGATGAAATAGTAACTAGTTTTTTAAATGAAATTACAAAAGATGTTGCGGTTAACGAACAAACGCTAGTGAAAGCAGGAGAAAACAATTTTTTATTTTCATTTTTTTCAATAGAAAATAATGAAGGGGATCAATTCAAAAATTATATTTGGTATAGAATACATGTAAAAGAATCAAAAATTTTAATAGTCAGTTTTGTTTTTGGTTATAAATTAAAGACTAAAAAAATAGGAGAAATTTATTACAACAAAATTAATGAATTAATAAAAAGCTCTGAATTAAATTAACTACTTGTATTTCTGCTATTAAATCCCATATCTAAAAGATTAATAATTAAAGGAGTTGTTATATGAGTAAAGTTATAGGCATTGATTTAGGTACTACAAATTCTTGTGTGGCAGTAATGGAAGGGTCAAGTGCTCAAGTAATAGAAAACAGTGAAGGAGCTAGAACTACGCCTTCTATGGTAGGTTTTACAAATGAAGGTGAAACTTTGGTGGGGCAACCTGCAAAAAGACAAGCAGTTACAAATCCTACTAATACTCTATATGCAATAAAAAGACTAATAGGAAGATCATTTGATGATGATAAAGTTGTAAAAGAAATTGAAACGGCTCCTTATTCTATAGTAAAGGCAGACAATGGTGATGCCTGGGTAGAAGTTAATGAAAAGAAGTATGCTCCAAGTCAAATTTCTGCTTATATATTACAGAAAATGAAAGAGACTGCAGAAAAACATGTAGGAGGAAAGGTAGAAAAAGCAGTAATTACTGTCCCAGCTTATTTCAATGATGCACAAAGACAAGCAACAAAAGATGCAGGAAAAATAGCTGGCCTAGAGGTGCTTAGAATAATAAATGAACCAACGGCAGCAGCATTAGCTTATGGATTAGATAAAAAACAATCAGGAACAATTGTAGTTTATGACCTAGGCGGTGGAACATTTGATGTCTCAATTTTAGAAATAGGTGATGGTGTATTCGAAGTTAAAGCTACAAATGGAGATACATTTTTAGGTGGAGAGGACTTTGATACGAGGATAGTAGAACATTTGGTTGATACTTTTAAAAAAGAAAATGGAATTGATCTTAAAGCTGATAAGCTTGCATTACAAAGGCTTAAGGAGGCAGCAGAAAAAGCTAAAATTGAACTTTCTAGTGCAAGTGCAACAGACATAAACCTACCCTTTATAACTGCCGATGCGACTGGCCCCAAACATTTGACTTTAAAAATGACAAGGGCAGATCTAGAAAAGCTTGTAGATGATTTAATCAAAAGAACAATTGACCCTTGTAGAGCAGCTTTAAAAGATGCGGGGCTTGAAGCAAATGAAGTTAGTGAAGTAGTTCTTGTAGGAGGAATGACAAGAATGCCAAAAATAGTTGAAACAGTAAAAGATTTTTTTGGGAAGGAGCCTAATAAAGGTGTAAACCCTGATGAAGTTGTTGGCATAGGGGCAGCTATACAAGGTGCAGTATTAGCAGGAGATGTTAAAGATGTTTTATTATTAGATGTTACGCCTTTGTCGCTAGGAATAGAAACACTCGGTGGAGTGTTTACAAAACTTATAGAAAGAAACACTACGATTCCAACTAGAAAAAGTCAGACCTTCTCAACTGCAGAAGACAATCAACCTGCAGTTACCATAAGAGTATTTCAAGGTGAGAGAGAAATGGCTAAAGATAATAAGGCATTAGGGCAGTTTGACTTAGTTGGTATTCCGCCTGCTCCTAGGGGAGTTCCTCAAATTGAAGTTACTTTTGATATAGATGCTAACGGTATTGTAAATGTATCGGCTAAAGACAAAGGAACTGGTAAGGAACAACAAATACAGATTCAGGCATCAGGAGGCCTATCTGATACAGATATAGAAAAGATGGTTGATGAAGCTAAAGTTCACGCGGAAGAAGATAAAAGTAAAAAAGAAGCCGTAGAAACTAGAAATCAAGCTGATAGTATGGTTTATTCTACCGAAAAAAGCTTAAAGGAACATGGTGATAAGTTAGATTCTAAGGATAAGGACAATATTCAAAAATCTATAGATGATCTTAAAGATGCACTTAAAGATGAGAATGCCAGTGCAGAAAGCCTCAAAAGCAAACTCGATGCTTTAAATACTGCAGCAATGAAACTAGGCGAGATTATGTATAAAGAAAATCCGCAAGGAGCTCCTGGAGATCAACCTAAAGATGAGAATAAACCTGAAAAAGGTGCTAAGGCAAAGGACAGCAAGGAAGACAATGAAGATATAGTTGATGCAGACTTTGAAGAAGTAAAAGAAGATAAAGAAAAAAAAAGTAATTAAAAGTAATCTTGGGTAGATAAATGAGGGATTACTATGATATTTTAGGCGTAAGTAAGAGTGCTGATGAAACTACTCTTAAGAAAGCCTATAGAGATCTGGCAATGAAATATCATCCTGATAGAAACCCCGACAACCAAGAGGCAGCTGATAAATTCAAAGAAGCTAGTCAGGCTTATGAAGTATTAAAGGATAGAGAAAAAAGAGCTGCTTATGATCAATTTGGCCATGCAGCTTTTGAGTCTGGAGGAGCAGGAGCCGGCGGTTTTTCTGGTTTTCAAGGAGCTGGCGGCTTTTCTGATATTTTTGATGACCTTTTTAGTGAGTTTACAGGGGGAGGAAGTCGGTCGCAGAGAACCAGTAACAGAGGTTCAGATTTAAAATATAATTTACAAGTAAATCTTGAAGAAGCTTACTCTGGTTTAGAAAAGACTATAAAAATTAAAGCACCTGCTAAGTGCACTTACTGCGATGGATCAGGAGCAGAAGGTGGAAGTTCAAACATTAAAACTTGTACAACTTGTGGAGGAAGTGGGAAAGTAAGAAGTAGCCAAGGCTTTTTTACTATAGAAAGAACCTGTGGTACATGTAATGGAACAGGAAGAATAATAGCTAATCCTTGCAGACATTGCTCTGGAACAGGAGTTATTAATAAAGAAAAATCACTATCCGTAAAAATACCAGCTGGCGTTGATGAAGGTACTCGTATACGAGTAGCAGGAGAAGGTGAGGTTGGTAAAAATGGAGGAACTGCTGGAGACCTATACTTATATATTAGTATGATAGAAAATAATATATTTAATAGAGAAGGAGAACATTTATTTATTAGTGCTCCTATAGATTTTTACACGGCAGCAAATGGTGGAAGCATAGAAGTTCCATCTCCTGGAGGTGGTAAAATAAGAATTAGCGTCTCATCTGGAACTCAAAATGGAAAGAGATTTAGATTAAAAGGTAAAGGTATGCCAATTCTTCAAGGTCGTGGTTATGGTGATTTATATATAGAAGCTGAAGTAGAGACTCCAGTTAACCTATCAAATAAACAAAAAAAAATGCTAGCAGAGTTTTATGATTCTTTATCAGACTCTAATAGTCCAAAATCAAGTAAATTTAAAAAATTTATAGATAAGAATTACTAACTATGAAAAAAAAAGCAAAAATTAGAATAGGAATAGTTGGCATTTCTGGAAGAATGGGAAAATCTATTGCAATTGCAATTAAAAAAAGCCCTAATGTTATACTTACTGCAGGGTGTGAACATAAAAAACACAAAGACATAGGAAAAGATATAGGAGTAGTTCTAGGTGATAAGCCTATAGGAGAATTAGTTACCTCGAACCATAAAGAATTTTGCAAAAACATAGATGTAATAATTGAATTTGGACTAGAAAAAGCTACAAAAGAATATTTGGCTATAGCAAAGAAAAATAAGATAGCTTTTATATCTGGTAGCACGGCATTAAGCAAGAACATATTAAAAGATATGCAGCTAGCCTCAAAGCATATAGCAGTCTTTTGGGCGCCCAATATGAGCTTAGGGGCTAATCTAATAAATTTATTATCAAAATTTACTACAACAAAGTTAGGTAAAGATTTTGATATAGACATTACAGATTTGCATCACAAACATAAAAAAGACACACCTTCAGGAACAGCAAAATTTATTCAAGAAGAAATTCAAGACTCATTAAAGAAAATTAAAGTTAAAAAGAAAGTAAATATTTCAGCACTTAGATCAGGAGACTCAACAGGTGAACATAGTATAATTTTTTCTGGTGAAGGCGAAAGAGTTATAATAAAGCATATATCTTCTTCTCGAAATATTTTTGCACATGGAGCAGTAAGAGTTGCGGCTTGGTTATATAAGAAAAGGCCTGGTTTTTATAACATGAGTGATTTTTTAAAAATTTAAAGAGAGTTCTCTTTCTCTTGTAACAAGAGCTTTTTTAATTTCTTTAGCTAGCTTTTTGAGTTCTCCTACATTTAAATAATTTCCAATAATTTGTGACTTTCCTTTAGATATTATTTCTAAGTGTCCGCCATTATTCTTACATTTTACTTT
This sequence comes from Rhodospirillaceae bacterium, assembly GCA_902614225.1. Taxonomy (GTDB): domain Bacteria; phylum Pseudomonadota; class Alphaproteobacteria; order TMED109; family TMED109; genus TMED131. Next base: position 2,880 of record CACMKJ010000011.1, on the reverse strand, counting down.
TAATCTAAGCCAAGAAGGTTCTATTTTTATAGTTTCTTCTATACCTTTAAAATTAATTTTTTTAATAAAGAGCTTTTCATTAAGAATTATTCGCTCACACTTTCTTGAATTATTATAATTAATTTTAAATGCTAATAGTATTATAAATAAATCTAGAAAAAGAAATACACCTACGGGCCAGGCACCATGATTTATAAAATATAATGATATTAAAAAACTTAGTACTACAAAAATTGATGATAAAAAAAGCATGCTTATTAAACTAAGTGATTTATTAGGATATAAAACTAGATCTAAATAATTTTTTTTCTTTTTCATAATACTAATATAGTTAAAAAATACTATTTTTTAACAGAATAATTTTTATTTAATCTATCTACAAATGAGGTAATTATTATTATTGATAAAATAGGTGCTATTAGATTCAAAAAAGGTATCATAAACAAAAGAGAACAAAAGCAACCTATAATATTTATTGCTAAAAAGTTTTTTTTTCTAAACAAGGGTATCTTTTCATATGTAAATATTCTTAATGCAACTATTTCGTAATATTCTTTTCCTATGATAAATCCTGATGCTACAAATTGTAGAAATATAACTAAATATATATTCGAGATGAGTGTCCACTTTAGCAATAAAATTAATATAAAAATAAGAGTTGAAAGCCCAAGTATTCTAATACCCGCTATTATGCCAGAGATATGACTGGAGTTATCCTTATATTTGTTTCCTAAAAGTAAATTTGTTTTATGTGATATTGGGTCTAAATAAAAACCACTGATAATAGTAGATAATGGGGGATACAGTAATATAAAGAGAGTTGATATTATAAAAATCCATATTGAATTTAATATATCATCGAAAACTCCCCAAAAAATAACCTTTATCCATTGTATAGAAGGAAATGCATTCCAAAATGCAAAAAGAACACAAGATAAAATTACAAATGATAATAATAAACAAATAATAGAAAGTTTAAGAATGCTTTTATGAAATAAAGCTTTAACAGAAAATATAATAGTTTCTTTATACTCAAATATTTTCATTATTTATATTTATAGGAACCATATCAGAAATATTTATATTTTCTTCTAAAGATTTAGCAAAGTTAATTAGTTTTTGCTCTTCGTGCGGAGGAGCAACAATTTGTATTCCAAAAGGAGCATTGTCTTTAGAAAAACTTGTAGCTAAAGCTATACTAGGACAGTTAGTAAGAGAAATAGAAGCAGCTATCATTAACCAAGAGACATAATTATCAAACGTTGTATCTTCAACTTTTTTTACCCATTTATTTTGAGAGTTAAATGGAGGGACTATAGAGCTAGGTACTATGAGAAAATCAAATTTATCAAAAAATTTCATAGTATCGTTATAAATACCAGCTCTTACTTTTTCTGCTTCAAGCAAATCATCAATAGTTATAGCCTTAGCCTTGTTAATGTTCCAAATAACTTCTTCTTTAATAAGACTTTTATCTTTTTTTAACAATGATTTATAAGTGCAATAAAACATATAAGCCCTCAATGTTTGAAAGCAATATTCTGACTTACTCATGTCGGGATAAGTATTACTTATTTCATGCCCTAAATTTTGTACTAGTTTTAAAGTGTTATGCATCATACTTCTAACTTCTTTGTCACAAGGAAATATTCCGAAGTCATCTGTAAAACCTATAAGATATTTAGCTTCTTCTCTTTTAAGTAAATTTCTGTAGTAAGAATTTCTAGCGCTTTTAGAAGATAGAGGGTCATTTTTGTTATGACCTACCATTGCATCAAGAAAAATTGATAAATCTTCTACATTCCTTGCCATTGGGCCATCTACAGATAAGTTAAAAAATGGAAAATTAGAAGGGCCATGAGGGATCAAGCCTGATGTTGGCCTCAATCCTACAACCCCACACCAACTAGCAGGATTTCTTAAACTCCCACCTAAGTCTGATCCCGAAGCAAACCAACTCATTCCTGTAGCTAAGGCAGCAGCTGCTCCTCCAGAACTTCCTCCAGCAGATAATAATGTATTCCAGGGATTTTTAGTAAGACCAAATACACTGTTATAAGTGTGTGAGCCTGCGGCAAACTCTGGTATATTTGTTTTACCTATAATTAAACCACCATTCTTTTCAATTGTTTGGACTACAATATCTGATTTTTTAGGAAAGTGATCAGCATATAATTTTGAACCATAAGTGGTTCGCATATCTTTTACATCATTCATATCTTTAATCAAGACAGGCATGCCTTTTAAGATGGTATCAGTGCTATTATTAAAATTATTAATTAATCTTTTTTTTTCGTCTTCATTTATAAGAGTTACTACTGCATTTATATCAGGATTAATTTCTTTAATTCTATTTAAAGAGGATTCTAAAACTTCTTCTATTGAAATTTCTTTTTTATCAATGAGTGTTAAAACTTCACTAGCATTTTTTTTCCAAAGATTTTTTGTTTCAATATTCATTTTAAAAAACCACTCTTTAATATATGATTGTATAGCAAAAAAAGGGAGCAAAAAATGCAAAAATATAATTACGATGTTTTAGGTATAGGTAATGCTGTTACTGATATTTTTGTTGAGGTTGAAGAATCCTTTTTAAAAAAAAATAATTTAGTAGAAGGTACTATGAAGTTAGTAGATGAAGTTTTTATAATGGAGTTATTAAAAGATCTAAATATTTCTAAAACCTATGCTGGTGGATCAGTTGCTAATACTTTATCTACTATTTCTAAACTAGGAGGAAAGTGTGCTTTTATAGGAAGCAGAAAAAATGATAAGTACGGTAATCTTTTTAGTAATAGCATGGAACAGGAGAAAATTGATCTGTTGAATAAAGAAAATGAAGAAGGAAAAGCATCTTCACTCTGCTTAGTTTTAGTTACA
>CACMKJ010000010.1 GCA_902614225.1 Rhodospirillaceae bacterium | reverse complement strand
TAATACATTTTCAGGAAATACTACAATTAGTACAGGAACACTTAAATTAACAGGAACGCTTTCTGATAGCACGGATGTAATAAATTCAGGAATTTATGATGTTGACACAACAGACACAATTCAATCATTGAGTGGAACTGGTGCTGTAGAACTTGGAAGTTCTATTACTTTGACAACTGGAGATTCAGGGGATGATACAGTTTCAGGAGTTATTTCTGGGCCTGGTTCGTTAGCTAAAGCGGGTTCAGGGATTTTAACACTCTCGGGCTCAAATACATATACCGGTTCTACGACTTTATCAGCTGGAACAATTTCTATCTCTTCTAGTGATAACTTAGGAGCAACTCCTGGATCAGCAGATGCAGATAATATAATTTTTAATGGAGGAACTCTAAATACGACGGGAACTTTTACATTAGGGACTAATAAAGGTATTACTTTGACTGGTAATGGAACTGTAAATACTGACTCATCGACTACTTTAACTTACGGTGGTATTATTGCAGGATCTTCTAACTTAACAAAATCAGGGTCTGGTACACTAGTATTATCAGGTGCGAATACTTTTTCTGGAGATACTACAATAAGTGCTGGAACGCTTACAGTTTCGGGAACTCTTTCCGATAGCACAGATGTAATAAATTCAGGAATTTATGATGTGGATGCTACGGATACAATCCAGTCATTAAGTGGATCTGGTGCTGTAGAACTTGCAAGTTCTATTACTTTAACAACAGGAGACTCAGGGGATGATACAATTTCAGGTGTAATATCTGGAGCTGGATTATTTACAAAATCAGGATCAGGAACATTAACTTTATCAGGGGAAAATACATATACAGGAGCTACTTCAATAACAGCTGGCACTATAAGTATTGCAGCAGACTCAGGGTTAGGATCTTCCCCTAGTTCTGCTACAGCAGGACATTTGACTTTGAACGGAGGTACTTTAAATAGTTCATCTACTTTTACTTTGAGTATAAACAGAGGAATATCACTAGGAGGTAGTAATGGAACTGTTGATGTTGATGGTTCAACAACTCTAACTTATGCAGGTATCATTAAAGGATCAGGATCATTAACAAAATCAGGTTTAGGAAGATTGGTTTTATCTTCTTCCTCAAGTGATTATTCAGGAGGTACTACTGTTGCAGCAGGCACTTTATCCTTAGAAGGCTCAAGTTCAGGTTCAATTGGTTCAGCATCTAGAGGACCTGTAGGAACTGGATCCATAACTGTAAACTCTGGTGCCACTTTGGATGTGAATACTACTTTAATTCATAATACCAAGACCAATAATGGTTCTATTGTAAATAAACCTACACCAACATTTACTTTTTCTAATGATAGTAAAAGCGCAACTTACGGTGATACAGGAATTTCAGCAGATACATTAACAGAAAATACTAATGGTACTATTACTTACTCAAGTTCAAATACTAGTATAGCAACAGTTAATTCATCATCAGGAGCATCAGCTTCAGTAGCAGCAGGAAGTACTACTATTACAGCAAGTGGTGCAGAAACAAATGAATATAATGCAGCTTCTGATAGTTTCACACTTGTAATAAATACAAAAACATTGACAGCAAGCGCATCAGCTTCTAATAAAACTTATGATGGAGGAACATCTGCAACAGTAACATTAACCTTCTCTGGTTTAATAGGCTCTGAAACTCTTGGTCAGTCAATTTCAGCTACTTTTTCAGATAAAAATGTAGGTACTGGAAAAACTGTTACTGTTAACTCTATTACATTATCAGATGGTTCGAATGGAGGCTTAGCCAGCAACTATAGTATTAGTTCTGGACAAACTACTACAGCAAATATTACAGCAAAGGCTATTACTGTCTCTGGTATTACAGCATCTAATAAAACTTATGATGCGACCACTTCAGCAACAGTTGATGTGAGCAGTGCTTCTTTATCAGGAATTGTAAGCGGAGAAAGTTTGTCAGTATCTGCTTCAGGAGTATTTGATAACGCCAATGTAGGTTCTGGCAAGACAGTAACTCTTACATCTTCATATGCAGGTGATGATGTAAATAATTACTCTATTACCGATCAAGCATCTACTACGGCAAATGTGACGCAAAAAAACTCTGACTGCCACAGCATCTGCTTCTAACAAATCGTATGATGCAACAACCACTGCTACTGTTACTTTGACTTTCTCTGGTTTAATAGGCTCTGAAACTCTTGGTCAGTCAATTTCAGCTACTTTTTCAGATAAAAATGTAGGTACTGGAAAAACCGTTACTGTTAACTCTATTACATTATCAGATGGTTCGAATGGAGGACTAGCAGGTAACTATTCTATTTCTTCTGGACAAACATCTACAGCAGATATTACTACAAAGACTTTGACAGTATCTGGAATTACAGGAGTAAATAAAACCTATGATGGCTCCGTAGGAGCAACTTTAAGTACCTCAGGAGTTACTTACTCTGGGTTAGTTTCAGGTGATAGTTTTGCTGTTACTCCTACTGGAACGTTTGATAATAAAAATATAGGAACTGGTAAAACAGTAATCATTAGTAGTGCTTATTCTGGAGATGATATTGATAATTACGTGATTACTGACCAATCTAGTACTACAGCTAATATAACCGCAAGGTCTTTAACTGTTTCAGGTCTTACTGCCTCTAATAAAGCCTATGATGCAAGCACAACTGCTTCTATAAGTAAGGCAGGGGCAATTTATACAGGCTTAGTGAGCGGAGATGATTTTACTTTAACGGCTACGGGTGTTTTTAATAATGCAAACGTAGCAAATGGGAAGACAGTTACAATATCTTCATCATACTCTGGGGATGATGTATCTAATTATTCTATAACTAACCAATCTAGTACTACTGCAAATATTTTTGCTAAAGCTCTAACAGCAACTGCTTCAGCTTCTAATAAAGCTTATAATGGAAATACTACAGCTACAGTTACATTATCTTTTTCTGGATTAGTCGGCTCACAAACTTTAGGGCAGTCAGTAACTGCAGCTTTTAATAATAAAAATGTGGGAGCAGGAAAAACAGTAACAGTAAGTGCCATAACTTTATCTGATGGAAATAACGGAGGAGTAGCCAGTAATTACAGTATTAGCGCAGGACAAACAACAACAGCAAATATCACTGCAAAAGCATTATCAGTTTCTGGTATTACAGCTTCTAATAAGACGTATGATGGAAATACAAATGCTACAACTGATGTTACTTCAGCAGTATATACTGGATTAGTAAGTGGTGATAATTTTGTGGTTGCAGCTACAGGAACTTTTGATAATAAAAATATAGGAACTGGAAAGACAGTTACTTTGTCTTCTTCTTATTCTGGAAGTGATGTTTCTAATTATTCAATTACTAATCAAGCTAGCACTACAGCTAATGTTACAGCTAAGGCGTTAACAGTTTCTGGAATTACAGCTACAGATAAAACTTATGATGGTTCTACAAGTGCAACTTTAGGAACATCAAATGTATTATATAGTGGTTTAATTAATGGAGATAGTTTTTCAGGATCTTATTCTGGCACATTTAACAATGCAAATGTGGGAGCAGGAAAAACAGTTACTATTTCTTCATCTTACTCAGGTGATGATGTATCAAATTATTCTGTAACAAGTCAATCAAGTACTACTGCCAGTATAGTAAAAAAATCTTTGACTGCGACGGCTACAGCATCTAATAAAACTTATAATGGAGATGCAACTGCAACTACTACACTTTCATTTTCTGGCTTAGTTGGATCTGAAACATTAGGGCAATCTATATCATCAACATTCAATAATAAAAATGTGGGTACAGGGAAAACAGTAACTGTTAACTCTATAACTTTATCTGATGGTAGTAATGGGGGAGTTGCTAGTAATTATAGCATAAGTACAGGACAAACTACTACGGCAAACATCACAGCAAAGGCTTTGACAGTCTCTGGAATAACAGCTTCTAATAAGACGTATGATGGAAATACTGTAGTAACTTTAGACTTAACAGGAACATCTTATACAGGATTAGTTTCAGGAGATGATGTATCAATTTCAGCATCTGGTTCTTTTGATAATAAAAATGTTGGGACAGGAAAGACTGTAAATATTAGTTCCTCTTATTCTGGAACTGATGTAGGAAACTATTCTATTACTGATCAAGCCACTACAACAGCAAATATCACAGCAAGTGTAAGTGGAATTACTGTTAGAGGAATAACAGCATCTAATAAGACTTACGATGGAAATAATTCAGCAACACTTGATACTTCAAATGTTTCATACTCAGGACTAGTTGAAGGAGATGATGTAACAGGTTCATTTTCTGGTACTTTTAGTAATGCAAATGTAGGGTCTAATAAAACGGTAAATATTAGTTCTTCCTATTCAGGTGCTGATGCAGGAAATTATACTATAACGGACCAGAGCACTACTACGGGAAACATAATTGCAAAAACACTAACAGCAACTGCTTCAGCTTCTAATAAAACCTATAATGGAAACACAACAGCAAATACTACTTTAACATTCTCAGGCTTAGTTGGATCAGAAACATTAGGGCAATCAGTAACATCATCTTTTGATAATAAAAATGTGGGAACAGGAAAAACTGTGACTATAAGTGCAATTACTTTATCTGATGGAAATAACGGAGGACTTGCTAGCAACTATGATATTAGCGCAGGACAAACAACAACAGCAAACATCACAGCAAAAGCATTATCAGTTTCTGGTATTACAGCATCTAATAAGACGTATGATGGAAATACTAATGCTACAACTGATGTTACTTCAGCCTCATATTCTGGTTTAGTAAGTGGTGATAATTTTGTTGTCTCTGCTACAGGTACTTTTGATAATAAAAATATAGGAACAGGCAAGACAGTTACATTATCTTCTTCTTATTCTGGAAGTGATGTTTCTAACTATTCCGTTACAAATCAATCTAGTACTACTGCAAATGTTACAGCTAAGGCATTGACAGTTTCTGGCATCACATCCTCTGATAAAAGTTATGATGGGGCCACTAGCGCTACTTTAGACACTTCAAATATTTTATATACTGGTTTAGTAAATGGAGATAGTTTTTCTGGATCTTACACAGGAACCTTTAATAATAAAAATGTAGGATCGGGAAAAACAGTGACTATTTCATCTTCTTACTCAGGAGATGATGTATCAAATTATTCAATTACTAATCAATCTAGTACAACTGCAAGTATAGTGAAAAAATCTTTAACTGCCTCAGCTTCAGCTTCTAATAAAACCTATAATGGAAATGCTACAGCAACTGCCAGTCTTACATTCTCTGGTTTGGTAGGTTCAGAGACATTGGCGCAATCTGTATCATCAACATTCAATAATAAGAATGTAGGAACAGGAAAAACTATAACCGTGAATTCTATAACTTTATCTGATGGAAGCAACGGAGGTTTAGCTAGTAACTATACTATTAGTGCAGGTCAAACTACAACAGCAAATATCATAGGAAAATCATTAACAGTTTCTGGTATAACTGCACCAAATAAAACTTATGATGGAAATACAAATGCTCCTTTAGATATATCCAATATTTCCTATTCTGGTTTGGTTTCAGGAGATGATATAGGAGGTTCATTTTCAGGAGCTTTTGATAACAAAAATATAGGAACCAGTAAGACAGTATCAATTTCTGCTTCTTATTCAGGAGTGGATTCTGAAAATTATACAGTAACAGATCAATCTAGTACTACAGCAAATATTACCGCTAGAACTTTAACAGTTTCAGGATTAACTGCTTCAAATAAAAGTTATGATGCTACAACTTCTGCAACATTAGACACTTCAAATATTTCTTATGCGGGCTTAGTAAGTGGTGATAGCTTTTCAGGAAGTTTTACGGGTACATTTAATAACGCTAACGTGGGCACAAGTAAGTTAGTAACTATTTCCTCCTCTTATTCTGGTGATGATTTAAATAACTATTCCATTACAGACCAATCTTCTACAGGTGCAGATATAACTAAAGCTTCGCCAACTATTAGTGGCTTAAGTACACAATCAAAGTATTCAGATGAAAGTTATACTTTAGCAGGAACTCCAAGTATTAGTGGTTTAAGTATTGCCTATTCTTCTAGTAACACTAGTATAGCTAGTGTAGGTTCTTCAACAGGAGCAGTTTCTATATTATCAACAGGAACATCTACAATTACTGCTTCAATTGCAGCTACATCAAATTATAATGCAGCAAGTGCAACTTATATCTTAACGGTAAGTACGAGACCTACTAGTAATGGATCCCCTGCTCAAGTTGCTACATATACAGCAATAAGAAGTATGAATGAAAATGTAAGTAATAGTAGTGGTAACATTTCTATAAGAGGATCTAATGGTAATCTAAATAATACTTCTATTTCAGGTGGTTCTATATCGGCCGGAAAAAATAGCGTAATTTCATCACAAGCAAAGGTAATAGTTTTAAGGCCTAATCTTGTTCCTGCCACAGAGGGAATTTATGAATTTTCAAATAATGAAGATGAAGATAGGTTAAAACCTCCGGAAAAAAATAATGAGAGTTTCCAAAAGCTTGGAGAGATAATAGGAGTTGTAGATTATCTAGTTCAAATCGAATCTGAAAATAAAACTTACAACTATAATTTAGAAGTAAGAGATGGAGGTATTTTAATCAAACCTAAAAACTTAGATTCATTTAGTTTTGCAGAATTTAATAAATCAGTAGTTATTGATAAAGCAATGGGTGCCGTACAAGAGAATTTTGGCATACCAACTTTTCAAATAAAAACCATAGTAATAGATTTATTGTCGAATATAGCTCGCAATTAGAATTAATATATCAACTATTAACTTTTTATTAAAAGTCAGAAACTCTACCCTTAACTTCCCAGTCTCCATATCTAGTTGGTTCAGGACCTTTAGGCCCTCCTATCTCTTTAACTTTTTTGTTTTTATTCTTATTTTTTTTATTATTACTTTTATTTTCTTTTTTTGTGACTTTGTTCATAATTAAATTAAACAATATTGATTATGAAAAATAAAGATAAAAGTAGAACAATAGTAAAAATAAGTATTCATAAGCATTTTCAAGGATTGACCTTAAAAGAAATAGAAGCAATACAAGACGAATATTTTAAAGAAAATAATTTAGATGCAAGGGATAAGGCTTTTGTTAAAAATTTAACTTTAACTAGCATAAGAAATAGAGGGATATTAGAAAATGTTATTGCAAAGTATCTTGATAGACCATTGCCAAAAAAATTAACAGAAATTAAGTCAATATTAATTATGGGAGTAGCTCAAATTCTATTTACAAGAACTGAAGATTACGCTGCAGTAAATACTACAGTTAATTTCTTTGAAGGAAGACTTAAAAAGTGGAGAGGCTTATCAAATGCTATATTAAGAAAAATAATTAGAGAAGAAAATTATAAAAATAAAAAGTATGAGCCTCGTTTAAATGTTCCAAACTGGCTATACAAGGTTTGGAAAAAACAATATGGAGAAAAAAACACGGAAAAAATTATAGGTTATATTTTTAAAGAATCGACCTTAGATTTAAAAATTAAAAAAGATTTTGATTTTTGGAAAAAAGAAATTGGGGGCGAAGAGATTGTATATAATACTCTGCGATTAAAAAAATCTGGAGATCCTAAAAAAATAAGTGGTTATAAAGAGGGGGCATGGTGGGTACAAAATCTTGCAGCACAAATACCTGTAGAGTTAATGGGTAATATTAAAAATGAAAAAGTATTAGATCTATGTGCTGCACCAGGAGGAAAAACAGCTCAATTGTTAAATGAAGGAGCAATAGTAACGGCTTTAGACATATCAGAAAAAAAAATTAATAAACTTACTAGTAATATTTCTAGGCTTAATTTAGAAAAAAATCTTACTGCAATTTCTAAAGATTTTTTGAAGTGGAATAGTGAAAAAAAATATAATAAAATTTTACTGGATGCTCCTTGTAGTGCTACAGGCACTGTAAGAAAAAACCCTGATGTATTATGGAATAAAAATGAAAAGGATATTGAAAGACTTGTCAATACACAAAAAAAGTTACTAGATAAGGCAATAAGTAAATTAAATGATAAAGGAATATTGGTATATTGTAATTGCTCTATGCAGTTTGAAGAAGGAGAAAAAATAATAGATTTTTTTATTAAAAAAAATAGAGTAAAATTATTGCCAATAAAACCGGAAGAGCTTAAACTTTTTCCTAAGGAAATTTTTAAAAGTGGGTTTATTAGAACATTACCTTATATGTATAATGAGTTTGGTGGTCTAGACGGGTTTTTTATAGCAAGGTTTATTAAAGCTTAATATCTAAATATGGTAAAAAAAAAAATAAATATAGCGGCTTCAATATTATCTGCAGATTTTTCAATTTTAGGAAAAGAAGTCAAGGACATAGATAAAGCTGGTAGTGATATGATACATATTGATGTTATGGATGGAAGCTTTGTTCCAAATATAACCATAGGGCCTTCTGTAATATCTAATATTAGACCTTTTTCAAAGAAGCCATTTGATGTACACCTTATGATTAACGAGCCATCAAAACATGTTGATGAGTTTATTGCTGCTGGTGCTGATATTTTAACTATACATTATGAAGCTGACCTTCATCCAATAAGAACGCTGGATTACATTAAAAGTAAGGGTATTAAAGCAGGAATAGCTATCAATCCAGCAACACCTGAAGTAGCTTTAGAAAGTCTTTTGGACTATTGTGATTTAATTTTGGTAATGTTGGTAAATCCTGGCTTTGGTGGGCAAAAAACAATTCTATCACAAATCAAAAAAGTTAAATCTATTAGTGCTATGCTTAAAAAGCATAAAAAGAATATATACTTGGAGGTTGATGGAGGAGTAAATCCTTTGAATATTAAAAATTTAGTAAAAGCAGGAGCAAATTTAATTGTAGCTGGCAATGCTATATTTAAGGATGGAAAAGATTTTTATGAAAAAAATATCAGAGCCTTAAAAGTTCCTCGAGTTAAGTAGTGATAATTTTTAGAGTTGTAAAAAATATTTTTTTTAAAACTAAACTATATGATTACTATTTATCAAAAAATAGTATCGAAGAAATTTCTTTTACTCCTAAAGATATTTGGCCAGGTGATCCTATTTTAGGTGATCAACTAGTCCAAGGTTATTATAATTTAGCAAATAAAAAAATATATTCTCCTGAAGAAACTCTATGGCAAATCTCTAATACTAATTTGTTTTGGCAAAATGAAGCCCATAGCTTCTCTTGGTTAAGACACCTTAAGGCGAGATCAGGTTCACTTGCTAGAAAACATGCAAGGTTACTGATATTAGATTGGTTAAAACTATATGAAAATTATAATTATAAAACATGGGAATTAGAAGTTTTGTCACGAAGAGTTTCTGCTTGGGTTACCAATTTCGATTTCCTACTAGCTGAAAAAGATAAAAACTTTTCAGATATTTTATTAAAAAATCTTTTCAAACAAATAAAATTTTTAAGAAACCAAATTAACAAAAGCTATTTTTCTTTTTTAGAAAAAAAATATGGATTAGAAGAAAGTTCAATCAAGAAAATAAAAATTTTAAGAGCACTTATTTTAAGTAGTATGTGTTTTGAAAGTCAATTCGTAAGGTTTGCTAATTATATTAAAATATTGGAATCAGAACTTAAAACTAATTTCAATATTGATGGCATGCATGAAAGTAAATCTCCTTCAACCCAGTTAGAGATAATAGCAGACCTAGTAACTATTAAAGAGTCAATTGTTTCTAATCAATTGAAAAGCCCAGATTTTTTGGAAACAATAATTAAAAAAGGATCGCATTCATTAAAATTTTTTAGAACACCCGCCGGAACTTTGGCGATATTTAATGGGTCAAAACAGGAAACTAAGTTTTTGATTGATAAAATCATAAATCAGGCTGATGGGCAACCTAGAGGAAGAGGTCCAATTAGTTTATCAAAAAGTGGCTTTGAAAAAATAGTATGTAATGGAATAATGTTGTTTGTAGATACTTATTATAATTGTAATAAAAACTACTCAAACGCTCCGCATGCTATTGAGATAAATCTAGGAAAGAATCGTTTTATAGGCTCTTGCGGAACGATCTATAAAAAAAATAAAAATTGGAGAGAAAGCTTGCTTTCTGCTGCTGCTCATTCTTCTTTGATATTAGAAAACACTAATCCCAATAGAAATAATGTATCAGATACTTTCGCATTTTCTAAGCGTTACCAGAAAGATGGATCAGAAATAGTTTTTTTAAGACACGAAGGATACAAAGATAAATTTGATGCTACTTGTTCTAGGACAATAGAAGTTAACAGAACAGGAAAAAATATTGCCATACTAGAGGAAATACAAGCATTTAAACTTCTGAGGTTTGATATAAGAATACATTTAAATCCTAAAGTAAAAGTTTCATTATCTCTGGATAAAAATAAAGCACTTTTAATTATCGATGGACAAGGATGGGATTTTAGTTTCCAAGGGAATGTAAAACTATTATTGGAGCCTAGTATATTTGTAGAAGACAATGGGAAAGTTAAACAAACTAATCAATTGATCTTACATGGAGAAACTTTAGAGGAGAAGACAGAAGTTTTATGGGGATTTACAAAAAACTAATTTTTTAAGAAATAATACATCCTGCAACAGATAAACCCACACCAAATCCCATTAGAAGATATTTTTTAGAATAAGAAAATTTATTTTCATCTTGTAGAATACTAATAGCTATAGGAATAGTTGCAGAAACAGTATTGCCAATATTTTCTATTTGGTTAAACCATTGCGAATCTAAAACATCTAATTTCTTTTTCAACTTATTTAAAACTACAGCACTCGCTTGATGAAAAAGAAAGGTATCTATATCTGATTTTTTACAATTAGCTTTTTCTAACAATTCATAAGTTGCTTCTGGAACTAAATTTAAAGAAAATTTTAGAACAGCTGGCCCATCCATATAAAGTTCTCTATTTTCCCTTTTTACGGTTAAAAAGTCTCCTCCTTCTCCCGATGTTTTAAATATAAAAGGCCCAATATTATTAGTTTCAGATTTTTCTAATATGACGGCTGCGGCTGCATCACTAAATATAGGTCTTGAGGTTCTATCCTTTTTTGAAATATATTTTGAATAATGATCAGCACATATTATTAAAACCCTAGAAGCACAATCATTTTGTATTAATGAGGTAGCTACTGATAATGCATAAACAAATCCTGAGCAGCCTTGATTTATATCAAAAGCAAAAGAGTTTTTATTTATTCCTAATTTATCTTGTAATAGGCATGCTCTTGTTGGTAAAGGTGAGCTAGGAGACTGTGTTACGTATATTATGCCATCAATATTTTTATTTTGAGATTTATTTATACAAGCTCTTCCTGTTTTTATACTAAGTGCTTCCGGCGTTTCATTTTCTGCAAGCACATGTCTGTTTTTAATACCTGTTTTTAATAGAAGCCTATCATAGTCCCAGTCTTTGTTAATTTCACATAAGTCTTTAAGACTTTCTTTTTTTTGTCCTAACTCGTAATGACTTGATATTATTTTTACCATTTATTTTCTAATCAAAAATTAAAGAAAATTTATACTTTATATGTTATGTAGCTAATATAACTGATAAAAAAAATATTATGCAAGATTTTTATGTTTTCTTTAATAATGGTGATGCTTTACTGAAAGCATTTAGCTTTGTTTTTATAACGGCCATAAGTCTAATTGTAGCAAAAAAAATATTTTTTAGATGGAAGTTTGTAGATAAGCCTAATTTTAGATCTAATCATAAAAAACCAGTTGCTCTTGGAGGTGGAATAATAATAATTCCGCTAATAATTATTTTTTCTTTTCTTAATAATTATATTTGGAATCTAAATATATTAATAAGCATTTTAATACTTTTTTTTATCTCGATGTGGGATGATTTAAAAAACATTAAACCAATACCTAGGCTTTTTTTTCATTTCTTTGCAGTTACTATATATGTTATTTTTTATTTATACTCACAGATAGAAAATGATTTTATTTATAATAAAAATATACTTTTCATATTTAGTGTATTTTTAATTTTTGGTATCGTTTGGTTTATAAATGCTTTCAACTTTATGGATGGGATAAATGGTATTACCTCAGTACAGGTTATTTCAATATGTTTAAGTTTATTAGCCTTGGACTACTATATTAATAATGAAATAAATATTTTAGCATTTTCTGTATTAATTATTACCTTTGTTTTTTGTTACTTTAATTGGACTCCAGCAAGTATTTTTTTAGGAGACGCGGGAAGTATACCCTTAGGTTTTATTGTTTTTGTTTTATTAACTGACTATGCATTAAAAGGAATGTGGGTTATTGCTGCCATTCTACCACTTTATTATTTGATGGACACAAGTATAACTTTAATAAAGAGAGTTTATAAAAGGCAAAGATTTTGGGAAGCCCATAAAGAACATTTCTATCAACAGGCTATTAAAAATGGATTTTCTCACTCTTCTGTTAGTTTAAAATTATTAGTAGTGAATATAGGCTTATTTTCTCTTTCTTTTTATTCTTATATATATAAAAATGATATCATCATTTTTATTATAGCTTTAGCCTGGTGTGCACTTTTTATGTATATTTTTTCAAAAAATAGATAATTTAATATGAAAAACTTCTTAAATCTAAAAATAATTATAGCTATAGTAATTGACTTTATTTTATCTGGGTTAGCAATCAATATTTCTAACTATATTCGTTTAAGCTTCTTTGAAGTAATTAAAGTAGAAACAATAAGTGCCTGTTTATTGTTACCAGTAGTTTTTATTTTTCTAGGCATATATAAAAGGCCATGGAAATATTTTTCAATAGATGATTTATGGTCTTTAGTAAAGGCATGTCTTCTAGCTAATATTCTTATTTTTTTAGCAATATTTATATTTAATAGATTAGAAAATATTCCGAGGTTAGTAACTATCTTAAATTTATTCATACTAGTTTTCGTAACAGGTAGCACAAGAATAATATACAGAACAATATTTGAAAAGTTTGCTTTTCTCTCTTCCTCTGATCAAACGAGAATACCAACTTTATTGATAGGCTCTGGAGACAATGCAGACTTCTTCATACGAGCATCTGAAAGAACTAATTCTATTTATAATGTAATTGGTATCCTTGACTTAGATCACAATAAAACTAAAGAGCTTTTAATTAGAGGTGTTTCTGTATTAGGTAGCGTTAAGGATTTAGATAAAATAATTGATAAATTACAATTTAATAAAAAAAATCCGCAGAAAATAATTATTACCTCAAATAGCTTAAATGCTAAAGATATGTCGAATGTAATGAAAACAGTAGATGCAAAAGGAATGACAATTGGTCGCGCGCAATCTCCTAATCAATTAATTGAAGGAAGTAATATTAATTCTCAAGTTAAAGATATTAGCATTGAGGATTTATTAGGTAGAAGGCAAAATAAATTGGAACACAGTAAAATGAAGAGTTTCTTAAAAAATCAAACAGTTTTAATAACGGGAGCAGGTGGAAGTATTGGAAGTGAATTAGCTAGAACAATAATATCACTTGGATTAAAAAAATTAATTCTATTGGATGTAAGTGAGAACTCTATTTTTAATTTAGCTAATGAATTGAAAAAACAAGTGCAACAGAAAAAAGCTATTCTAGTCTGCTGTAATTTAAGAAATGGTGATGAGCTAGAAAAGGTTTTTATAAAATATAAACCTAGTATAGTTTATCACGCAGCTGCACTAAAACATGTATTTATTTGTGAAGAAAACCCTACTGAGGCAATAAGGACTAATATTTTTGCTACATATTCATTAGCTAATTTATCCGAAAAGTACCAAGTAAAATGTTTTGTTTTGATATCTACTGATAAAGCAGTTAATCCTTCTAGTGTGATGGGAGCTACCAAAAAATTTGCTGAAAATATTATTCAATCTAAGGATCGTTTTTCTAAAAGTGCTACTAGATTTATAACAGTTAGGTTTGGTAATGTACTTGGATCTCAAGGTTCAGTTGTGCCACTTTTTAAAAAACAAATTGCTGATGGGGGGCCTGTTACAGTTACTGATAAAGATGTTACAAGGTTTTTTATGACCATTAATGAGGCTGTAGCATTGGTATTAAATGCAACGTTGGAACAATATCGGGCTTCAGCAGGTCTTAGAGGTTGTGTAAGCGTTTTAAATATGGGTGCATCTATAAAAATAGATATACTAGCAAAGCAAATGATAAAATTAGCAGGCTTTGTACCTAATAAGCAAATTAATATAGTTTATACAGGTTTAACAAAAGGTGAAAAGTTGCATGAGTCACTTTATAGTAAAGCAGAACAGAAAGTTGAAATAGGGGAAAAAGGATTTTTTTTAGTTAAAAGTAAATTATCAAACAGGCAAGATTTAATAAAAAAATTAGATAGCTTGAAAAATAGTTATAATTACAGTAATACTAGTATCAAAAGTCATCTCTTAAAGTTAATCAAATGAGCAATATATTAAGAATAAAAAGAAGCCTGATATCTGTTTCAGATAAAAGAAAAATAGTACCCTTTGCCAAAGACCTAGCTAAAGAAGACATAGAAATAATATCAACTGGTAATACTTTTAAAGAATTAAAAAAAAATAAAATAAATGTTAAAAAGATTGAAGAAGTTACTTTTTTTCCAGAAATATTAAGTGGTAGAGTTAAGACTTTACATCCAAAGGTTTTTGGAGGAATTTTAGCAAATAAACTTGATCAATCACATGCAAGACAATTAAAACAGTATTCTATTCCTGAAATTCAACTAGTTGTAGTAAACTTATATCCATTTAAAGAGACTATTAAAATTTCAAATAACATTAATAAATGCATAGAAAATATAGACATAGGAGGCCCTTCTTTAATTAGAGCAGCAGCTAAAAACTTTTTATCTAGGGCTATAATTACTGATAAAGATGACTATAAAAAAGTTATTACTGAAATAAAAAAACTAGGTGGCATAAGTTTTGAGTTAAGAAAGTTTTTAGCAACAAAAGCATTTAAAAAAACAATGCAGTATGATAACGCAATTTTTAATTGGTTTTCTAATAAAATATCAAAAAATCAAGAAGAATATTTATTATTAGAAGGGAAAAAAATAGACGATCTCAGGTATGGTGAGAACCCACATCAAGCTGCTAGTGTTTTTAGTTTCAATAATAATAAAGAAAGGTTTTTTAAACAACTTAATGGCAAAGCGCTCTCCTTCAATAATTTAAATGATTTAAGAGCTGGTCTATCATTATTAGCTGAGTTTAAAAATCCTACAGCAGTAATAATTAAACATGCAATACCTTGCGGTGTAGCAGAGACTAACAATATTTATAATTCATGGGTGAAGGCTTGCCAAGCAGATGAGCTTAGTGCTTTTGGAGGCGTAGTAACTTTAAATGGTAAGGTTGATAAAAAACTAGCCATTAAGTTAAGCTCTATATTTTTAGAGGTAATAGCGGCCAAGGCTTTTTCCAAAGAAGCATTAGAAGTGTTAAATAAAAAGAAAAACTTAAGAGTAATCAAAATACTAGGACTAAAAAAATTTAAAAAAGAAAAACCTCAAAGCATTATAACAATGCCAGATATATTTTTAGTACAAAACTGTGATACTTCAAATATTACAAAAAAAAATATTAAAGTTGTTTCGAAAAAAAAACCAACAAACAGAGAGCTTGATGATTTAATTTTTGCTAATAAAGTCGTAAAGCATGTAAGGTCGAACGCTATTGTATTAGCAAAAAATAAAATTACTTTAGGTATTGGATCAGGAAATACAAGTAGGGTAGATTCTGTAAACTTTGCAATTCAAAAGTCAAAAAGAGCTAACTCTAATAATAAGAAGAATTTTCTTTCAGGTTCAGTAATGGCTTCTGATGCTTTTTTTCCTTTCTCTGATAGTATTATGCTTGCCTATAAAGCTGGCGTTAAATCAATAATTCAGCCTGGAGGTTCTTTAAAGGATGATTTGGTTATCAAAGAAGTAGATAAAAAAAAGTTGTCTATGGTATTTTCATATAAAAGATCATTCAGTCACTAGTATTTTATATTTTAGTTTTTCTCAATAATATTAAACCAATTATTAGAAAAATTAATATTGATGCCATTCCTGCACGTTGACTTTCAAAATATAAAGTAAAAGATGCTACAAGCATGGGGCCTAAAAAATTAGTTACTTTGCCAGAGACAGCGTAAAGCCCAAACATTTGATTTAGATTTTTTTTACTGGATACTGCAATTAATGCTGTTCGGCTGCTAGATTGTATAGACCCAATAAAAAACCCTAAAGAAATACCTAATATCCAAAACAATAATTTACTATCTATTATTAATATTAAAAATGCTAGAAAAATTAATCCTATTAATGAAATAGTTAATATTTTTTTTATACCCATAATATCTTCTAAATAACCCAATAAAAATGAACCCAATGCAGCAGATATATTTAAAGCAATTCCGAAATAAATTATTTCATAAAAAGTAAAGTTAAAAACTCCAGAGGCATAAATTCCTCCAAAACTAAATAACGTAATTAATCCATCTGTATAAAACATTCTAGCTACTAAAAAATTAAATTTATTTTTTTCTTTAATTGTTTTAAAAAGTAAATTTAATAATTTAGCAAAGGATAGTTTTTTTCTATTAACTTTCTGATGCTCATAATGGATTAAAAAAGGCATACTAAAAATTAAATACCAAAAACAAACTATAACTCCACAAAATCTGATATGTTCATATTTATCTTTATTTAATGCTAATAAATTATGTTCTGGCAAAATTAAAAGAGTTAATACAAGAAGTAAACATACAATTCCTCCTAAATAACCAGTTCCCCAAGCTATACCTGAAAATTTTCCAAGAGAAAGCTTACTTTTAAAGTCCAATAATCTTGAATTGTAGAATACTTGGCTAAACTCAAAAAAAGTATTAGTTAAAAAAATTATAATTAATGTATAAATAATAAACTTTGCAGAAGGAATTGAAAACCATAGTAGAAAACTTCCTGAGCAAACTATTATGGTTGACAATATAATGATAGTCTTGGAAAGTTTTTTATTCGAGTCAGCTAATATTCCGAATATAGGGCTCAGTAAAGCTATAAAAATACCTGATAAAGCTATTGTCCATCCCCAAAGTGAAGTTCCCTGTACTTTGTTTTCAGCGATAACATTAACAAAGTAACTTGAAAATATAAATGTAATTATAATTGTAGAATACGGAGAGTTGGCCCAATCAAATAAATAAAAATAAAGTCTTTTCTTTTTGTCTTTATTCATTAGCTTTATCTTTTAATTTTTTTAGTGTTTTATTAATAAGAGCAGCTCTATAGGCATTACTTTTATAAACATTAACAGATTTTTTTATCAATTCAGGGTTGAATACAGATAATCTTCGCCAGTAATCATTTACATTTTCTAAAGAAAATCCTGCTTTAAATGCTAAATGTATCCCCTCAATATCTGCCTCTATCTCTCTTTTTTCATTAGACCAGACTATTATGCTTTTTATTTGTCTAATTTTTGGTTTATCTAAATAATCAATTGCAAGCAAGTTTGCTTCACTGGCATCAAAGTTTTTATAGTGTAAAATGTTATGTGCTAACTCATGTCCTATTAAAAAAGCTAACTCATCTTTTGTTTGTGCCAACTTTATTGCAGCCATGGTAATAAAAACTTTTTCTCCATCAGCAAATGCATTAGGAGAACCAGAAGGAAGAACTTGTACATTATAAGAACAACTTTTAATTCCTGTCATATTGACTTTGATTTCTTTTTTTCCCCTCAATATTTTAAACTTTAAATTTTTCTCGCTTTCTAAAACAAATAATAATTTTTTTCTAAATTTTTGCGTGTTGGTTTCATTTATTTCTAAAATTATATCATTTTTTAACAGTCCAGCATGATGGGCAGGACTGTCTTTAGCTACTGACAGTATTATAGGGAAGCTATCAACTTGATATTTGTAAAAGTATCTAGGATCTATATTACTATTAAAAAGAGTTAAAAATATTTTTTTATCTTCTTTTGGTAAATCATTAACATCAGCAAAAAGGCTACCATAAGATTTTTTTTTATTATTTTTACACTTTTCTCTGTTGGATAAAAGAATTGGCCAAGATATTTCGTGAATTCTTACTGAGGCTTTAGCCATTTCATTAATTAAAATTTTTTTTTGGACAAGTATTTCTTTTTTTTCTGCTATGCTAATTTCTTTTTCATAGGACTTATTTACAGTAGTAGAGCACGAAACCAATAAGATAAATGTTAAAAAAGTAAATATATAAATTTTGTAATGCATAATTGAACAACTTTAACAATTAAATTATAATAATCTACTATGTATAAAAAAAAACCTAAAGTTTTTATAACCAGGCGATTGCCTAAAAAAATAGAAACTAGAATGATGGAGTTATTTGATACTACTTTGAATGAAAAAGATGTTTTATTAACAGAAGAAGAATTGATAAATGTTTTTAAAAGTTATGAAATTATAGTTCCTTCAATAGCAGATAACATTTCTAAAAAGATAATAGAAAGTTCTAGCGAAAACACTAAGCTAATAGCTAACTTTGGCGCGGGGATTGATCACATTGATTTAAAAACAGCAAAGAATAGAGACATTATAGTTACTAATACTCCTGGGTTATTAGCAGAAGATACAGCAGATTTAGTACTTACTTTAATGTTAGCTTTGCCTAGAAGAATCTATGAAGGTTCTAAAATAGTAGTTCAAGGTAAATGGAATGGCTGGAGTCCAACACATATGCTTGGAAGCAGAATTCATGGTAAAAGGTTAGGCATAATAGGTATGGGAAGAATAGGTCAAGCTATAGCTAAAAGAGCTAAAGTTTTTGGTATATCTATTCATTACCATAATAGAAACCAGTTGCCTTCTCAAATAGAAGAAGTATATGAAGCAACTTATTGGAAAAATTTAGGAGAAATGGTTAAGAGAATGGACATAGTATCTATTAATTGCCCATTAACAGAAAAAACTAAAGGAATAATATCAGAAAACATCCTAAAGTTGATGATGCCTAATTCTTATATAGTTAATTCTTCTAGAAGTGAGATAATTGATGAGAAGGCATTAGTAAGAATGCTACAAGAAAAAAAAATAGCAGGTGCAGGGTTAGATGTTTTCGGTGCGGAAAAAAAACTTAAAACCGAGTTATTAGATTTACCTAATACAATATTAATTCCTCACATGGGATCAGCAACAGTTGAAGGTAGAATAGAAATGGGAGAGAAAGTAATTGTAAATATTAAAACATTTATTGATGGGCATAACCCTCCAAATAGAATTATATAAATGTTATCTTTCCTTGCTTATAGGAGTTTAAAACTGAATACATGCTTTTAGGTTTAATGCTTACTAAATTAGTAATTTCTTTGGTATTGATATTTAAAAACTCTATAGCAGACTCACAATAGAAAATTTCTACTTCTAGCTCTTTACAATATGCAAACATTTCTTTGATTGATCCCATTTTTTTTTTTTTTAACTTTTCATTAATGCCTTCTTTGTCATAGTCTTGCCAATTTTTTTTTATAAAATGACAAGCATAACCAGAAATAAATATACTAACATCTTTGCCAGTAGCTTTTAAAGTAGACGCCAGTGAAAGGGCATAATAAAATTTATAAATATCATTGCTAAATGTTATAATTAAGTTACTAAATTTTGAGTCGGGCTTACCCACTTTATTTACCTGAACAAAATTCACAATTAGGATCTTTATTAATTTTTATTTTCCTAAAAGTATTGTTTAATAAATCATAGATATTTAAAAACCCTGAAAGGGAACTTCCAATACTTAGTATTTCTTTTATTACTTCTGTAGCTTGTAAAGAACCAAAAATTCCCCCTATACTTCCTAATACTCCATTGCTTGAGCAATTATTTATATTACTATCATTAGGTTCATTAGCAAAAAGACAACGGTAACAAGGTAGGTTTTTTTTGTTTTTCCAAGTGGAAATTTGACCCTCATATTTAGTGATTGCAGCAGAGATTAAAGTCTTTTTTAATTTAAAGCATGTATCAGCCACTAAAAATCTTGTTTTAAAATTATCACTGCCATCAGCAATAACATCCTGCTTAGCAATTAATTCCATTATATTGTCTGTATCAACTCTTGCATTAATTTTAGTAATCTTTATTTCTGGATTGATTTTTTTAATAAAAGACTCTGCGCTATCAACTTTAGGTCTGCCAATATTTTGAGTACTGTGAATGACTTGTCTTTGCAAGTTTGATAATTCCACTTTGTCATTATCTATAATAGTTATATTCCCAATACCAGCAGCAGCCAAATACATAAGCAGAGGGCTTCCTAGACCGCCCATTCCAATTACTAAAACTTTAGATTGTAAAAGTTTACTCTGTCCTTCTCCCCCTATTTCAGGAAGTATAATATTTCTGGAATATCTATCTATATCTTTATCTGATAATTGCATTTGAAAAAACCAATTTATAGGCCTGTAGAACCAAAACCTTGCTTACCTCTTTTTGTATTATTTGAGATTTCCTTTACAAGATTCATTTTCACTTTATAAGATGGAGCTACGATAAGTTGAGCTATTCTCATGCCAGGACTTACTGAAAAGTCTTGTTTTCCATGGTTAATTAGAATTACTTTTAATTCCCCTCTATAATCGCTATCAATTGTACCAGGAGTATTTAAAATTGAAATTCCATTTTTTGCGGCAAGCCCTGACCTAGGCCTTACTTGTGCCTCATAACCCTTAGGTATTTCAATAATTATTCCAGTAGGGACAACAAAAAATTCGTTTCTTTTAATAATTATTTGATTATCAATACCTGCTTTTAAATCAAGACCAGAGGCTTCTATTGAACCATATTCTGGTTCACCTTTAGCGTTATTTAAAATTTGTATATTTAAATTAATTTCATTCATGATAATTTTAATTTAAAGAAGGTACTATTACCTCTTTAACAATTTTTATTGCTAATTTTTTTTTATCCATTTTTGTAAGTTTTAAAAAAATACCTTTGGTATTCATGATAGCAACTTCATTCATATTACTGCCAAATACTTCTTTGCTATTAGCCACATTATTTGCAATTATAAAATCGCATTTTTTTTGTTTAATTTTTTTCATAGCATTTTGTGTTAGATGCTTTGTCTCAGCAGCAAAACCAACTACTAACCTTGGTCTTTTTTTGTGAAATGAAATGCTTTTAAGTATATCAGGGTTGTCAATTAACTTTAACTTAGGGATGCCCTCTTCTTTTTTCATTTTATGCTTATTATAGTTTATTTTCCAATCAGTTACGGCAGCAACAGATATGAATAAATCTTTAGGGATTTTTTTCAAACAAACTTTTAGCATTTCTTCAGCGGTTTCTACTTTAATAAAGTTTGATAAGTTTAAAGGAGTAGATAAATTTGTAGGTCCTGAAATCAGTGAAACATTGGCCCCATTTTTTGCTAATTCTTCAGCTATTAGATAGCCTTGTATACCAGATGATTTATTACTTATAAAGCGAACAGGGTCTATAGGTTCTTGAGTTGGTCCAGCAGTTACAAGGGCTTCAATGCCATCTAAAGGCTTAGTTTTGTCAAATAATATATCTAAATATTTTACAATATCATCAGGCTCTGACATTCTTCCCAAGCCATAGTCTCCACAGGCTAATTTTCCTTCATTTCCAAAAATAAAATCATAACCTAAGCTTCGTAAATACTTGATATTCTTTTGGGTAATAGGGTTAGTTAACATATTTATGTTCATTGCTGGTACAAATAAAACCTTAGTTTTAGATGCAAGTAAAACTGTTGTAGCTAAGTCATCTGCGTATCCGTTACTTACTTTAGCAATAAAGTTTGCAGAGGCTGGCATTACTATGATTAAATCATGCATTTTAGCAAGTTTAATATGCCCCATCTCTGTTTCTTCTGTTAAGTCGAATAGATTTTCATATACTCTTTTTTCTGAAAGCGAAGAAACTGATAAAGGAGTTATGAACTTTTTGGCTGAATTAGTCATAATTACATTAATAAAAAAATCTTTTTCTTTTAATTTTCTTATTAAGTAAAGAGCTTTATATGCAGCAATGCTACCAGTAATTACAATTAATATTTTTTTTCGCATTTATACCTTACTAAATACATTAAGTATTGCTATTCCACCTAGATACTTTTTTTCAGTGTAACAAAAAAAGCCATTTTTGTTAAAAATATTCTTTAACTCTGGGTTATGATAAAAATTATGAATTGAATCTGTTAAGTATTGATAGGCATTTTCGTTTTTAGCTATCAGCTTGCCAATTTTGGGTATAATCTTATTTGAATAAAAATCATATGAAGGCTTTATTGATTTACTGTAGGACGGCGAAAATTCTAAACAATAAATCTTACCTCCATATTTTAAAACGCGATAACATTCTTGAATTGATGTATCAATATCGGAAAAATTTCTTAGTCCAAATGATAGAGTAATTAAGTCTATGCAATTATTAGGAAGTGCCATTAATTCAGCAGAACCATTTATACAAAATATATTTTTATTTTTAAATCTATATTTTGCTTTTTTTATCATTTCATAACTTAAATCATAAATTATTATGGTGCTCTTTTTAAACTTTTTATATAACCGCTCACTTATATCTCCAGTACCTCCTGCTAAATCTAATATTACGGAAGGTTTTGAATTATCAATATTTTGTATAAGATCTTTCTTCCATAACCTATGTAAACCAAAACTCATTAAATCATTCATTAGATCATATTGATTTGATACTTTATTAAATAAACTTTTTACCAATTCTTTTTTGGTTTTAATTTCAACTATCTTTTTTCCAAATTTTACTTTATTCATTTTATATTCTTTTTAAAATGTTTATTATGCCAGAATTACCAGAAGTTGAAACTGTTTGTAGAGTACTATCAAAAAATATTATTGGTTTGACTATTAAAAAGGTGGAAATCATTAATAAGAATTTAAGATATCCATTACCTTCAAATATTAAAAAAAAAATATTCCAATCTAACATAAAATCAATAATTAGAAGGGGTAAGTACGGGTTAATTTTATTAAGCAATAGAAATATAATAATCTTTCATTTAGGTATGACAGGAAAATTCAAAATTAATTTAAGAGTTTTCAAAAAAACAAAGCATGACCATTTAGTATTAGAATTTAATAATAATTTAAAATTAATTTATAATGATGTACGAAAATTTGGTTACATTAAATTAGCAGAAAAACCATTTGATATTTTTAATTTTAAAAATTTAGGATATGAGCCCTCTATAGTTATAAATTTTAGGGATATATTATTTGCTAAAATTAAAAGGCGCAAAGCCTCTATAAAAGATATTTTATTAGATCAAAGTTTTATATGTGGTGTTGGTAATATTTATGCAAGCGAAATTCTATATAAAGCAAAAGTTTCACCTTTTAAAAAAGGAATTAAATTCTATAAAGATGAGTTTACAGTACTTTTAAAAGCTTTACAAAATATTATTGAAGAAGCTATTAAAAAAGGAGGCTCTAGCATTAAAGATTATGCCAGTCCTCAAGATGATTTAGGGTATTTTCAAACGCAATTTCAAGTATATGATAGAGAGGGATTACCTTGCTATTATTGTAAATCTTTGATAACCAGGGTTAAACAAGGAGGCAGATCAACTTTTTTTTGTATAAAATGTCAAAACTAGATTGAAGGAGAGGGAGTGTTATGGAGTTAGAAAATCTAATTTTTAAAAAGGCTAACAAAATAGCCACTATTACATTAAATAGACCAAAGTTTTTGAATGCTCTATGCGATCAATTAATTAAAGAAATTAATTACGTTTTAGATTTGTTATCAAAGGATGATGAAGTGCACGTAGTAATACTTAAAGGCAGTCATAAAGCTTTTGCGGCGGGAGCAGATATAAATGAAATGAAAGATTTAAAACTTATTTCTCATATTAAAAAAGACTTTATTAAACCATGGGAAAAAATAAGTAAATTTAAAAAACCTATTATTGCATCTGTAGCAGGATATGCTTTAGGAGGCGGATGCGAAATTGCAATGATGTGTGATGTAATTATAGCTGCGAAAAATGCTAAATTTGGGCAACCTGAAATAAACCTTGGGACAATACCTGCTGCAGGAGGTACTCAAAGACTAGTAAAGTCAGTAGGAAAATCAAAGGCAATGGAGTTGGTGCTATCAGGTTCTACAATAAATGCTGAAGAAGCCTTAAATTACGGTTTAGTATCAAAAGTAGTTCCTTTAGAAGATTTAGATAAGGAAACAATTAATTTAGCAAAAAATATAGCTAACAAGTCTTTACCTATTTTAATTTTGGCTAAAGAAGCAATTTTAAGATCTTTTGAGTCAACATTATCTGAAGGTATGATAAATGAACGAAGATTATTTCAATCTACTTTCGAATTAGAAGACAGAAAAGAAGGTATGATGGCTTTTTTGGAAAAAAGACCGCCAAAGTTTAAAAATAATTAAGTTGTTTATCGTTGAAAAAATAAAAAAATTGTATATTGTAATACTTTTTAGGAGAAAATATGGCTAATACAAGTTCAGCTAAGAAGAAAGTCAGGGTTATTGAAAGAAAAACTATTTCTAGGGAAATGTATAGAAATAAAATCAAAACCTACATCAAAAAGGTCGAATCATTGATAACTGAAAAAGACCAGAAATCTGCCATGGAATTACTTAAAAAAGTTGATCCTAAATTACAAGCCTCTAAAAATAAAAAAATCTTTTCTAAAGCTAAAATTTCTCGTATTCAAAAAAGACTGAATTCAAGGATTGTTCAATTAAAAAAAAAATAATTTAAATTTTATCTTTTAAAGTTTTTGCATTTATATATCTTTAAATTATATAAAAAATTTAAAATTTAGTGTCGTAGGAAAAAATCTTATCTTACGTGGGGGAGAACTTTGGACAATTTTAGAATTGATAAATTAGATAGTGATCAAGAAACCATACTAAATAAATTATTTATGAAGGTTCAAGTAAACCTTGTTGAAGAAGTAGGACAATCAGCTTTTAAAAGTTGGCTGTCATCATTAAGATTAAATAAGATAGATAACAATATACTGTACTTATCTTTACCATCTAGTTTTTTAAGTGATTGGGTCATACCGCATTATGGGAACAAGATTGACACTATATGTAAGAGAGTTTTTGTAGGAATAAAAAAAACTAAAATAGTTGTCAATCCAAAATTAAAAGAAAAAAGTAATAATCTACATGATTTTGTAGACTTGACAAATAAAAGTACTTTTAAATACAGCAGTGCCTCTTCTCCTTTAGACCCAAGGTTCAATTTTCTCAACTTTGTAGTTGGTAAATCCAATGAATTTGCTTTCGCAGTAGCAAAAAAAGCTGCAGAGGTTAACAAAGTTTCTTTTAATCCACTTGTTCTTTTTGGAGGTGTTGGATTAGGAAAAACACACCTTATGCACGCTGTAGCTTGGGACATAAAAGAGAGAACTCCTGAAAGAAAAGTCGTATATCTATCAGCTGAAAAGTTTATGTATGAATTTGTGAAATCATTGCGTCAAAAAGATATAATGGCATTCAAGGAAAAATTTAGATCAGTTGATGTTTTAATTATTGATGATATTCAATTTATAGCAGGTAAGGAAAGCACACAAGAAGAATTTTTTCATACATTTAATTCACTAGTAGATCAGAAAAAACAAATAATTATTAGTGGAGATCGCTCACCTTCTGATTTGGAAGGAGTTGAAGAGAGATTGAGATCAAGACTAAGCTTTGGAGTAGTAGCAGAATTGCATAAAACAGACTACGAATTAAGGGCACGCATACTAAAATCAAAAGCCATTGAAAACAAAAATGTAAAAGTTGATAATGATATAATAGAATACTTAGCAAAAAATATTACTTCTAACGTTAGGGAATTAGAAGGGGCCTACAGAAGATTGTGTGCACATGTTGAACTAGTTAATAGACCATTAACATTAGATACAGCTAAACAGATACTTCATGACATATTTAAGGCAAATAATAAGAATGTTACCATTGAAGAAATACAAAAAAGAGTTTCAGAGTATTTTAATATTAAGCAGAGTGATATGTTATCTACTAGAAGGGCTAGGGCAGTTGCTAGACCAAGGCAGGTAGCAATGTATTTATCCAAAATTTGCACTACAAAATCTTTGCCTGAGATAGGAAAACTATTTGGAGGTAGAGACCATACAACAGTTATTCATGCAGTTAAAAAAGTGGAGAGCTTATATAAAACAGATATTTCTTTTTCAGAACATATTAAAGTTTTGAAGAGGTCTTTGATTTGATAGGACTAAGTTGTTGGATTTTATCTAGATTTTGTTTATAATACTATATTTAGTATTTTATATTATATATTATACTATTTATATTAATAACATAGGTGTTTGGCATGAAAGCTATTATAGAAAAAAAGAAGTTAATGCAAGCATTAACTCATCTTCACGGAGTTGTAGAAAAAAGAAATACTATTCCGATATTAGCAAATGTTTTAATAGAAGCTAAAGGTAATTTCTTATCACTAGCTGCTACTGATATGGAAATAGCTGAATTACAAGAAGTTTCATGTGAAATTGAACAAAACGGAGTAATCACAACGCCAGCGCATGTTCTTCATGATATAGTAAGAAAACTTCCAGATAATGCTCTTGTAGAACTTGAAAGCTTTGAAGGAAAAAAACTAGAAATTAGAACTGATAAAATCTCTTTTTCTTTGATGTGTTTAAATCCAAAAGATTTTCCAGATATTCACTCAGGAAACTTTCCAGATAGCTTTGAAATTAAAGCAGATAAGTTATCCAGACTTATAGATAAAACTTTGTTTTCAGTTTCCACTGAGGAAACTAGATATTATTTGAATGGTATCTTTATTCATTCTGTAAAAGAGGAAAACGAAGAGCGATTTCGAGTGGTAGCTACTGATGGGCATAGATTATCTAGGCTAAGTACTGAACTTCCCTTAAATGCTAAAAATTTGGAAGGAGTTATAATACCTAGAAAGACAGTTATTGAATTAAGAAAAATAATTGATGGTAAACAAAATATTGTAAAAATACAACTTTCAAAAAATAAGATTAAGTTTGTTATAGATAACATTTCTTTAACCTCCAAATTACTAGATGGTGCATTTCCTGATTATGAGAAAGTTATTCCAAGTAATAATACTAAAGAATTAATTATTGATAATAAAGAATTTATAGATGCAGTTGATAGAGTATCTACAGTTTCTTCAGATAGAACTAGAGCAATTAAATTTGAAATAAGTGATAAACAATTAATAATTAGTGCAGAAAACCCTGATCAAGGAAGCGCTAAAGAATATTTAAATGTTCATTATACTGGTGATAAATTAGAAATAGGCTTTAACTCAAGATACTTATTAGATATAGCAAAACAAATTAGTGGTGCGCAAGTAAAGTTTTTACTTTCAGATAAACTTTCTCCAACTTTAATATTTGATGATGATGATAAACAAGCTTTATATTTATTAATGCCTATGCATATATAAATTATAAATGAGTAAATGTTAAATAAACTTTCAAACGAAAACTATAACTATATTAACAGACTTAGAGTTAGAAGCTTTAGGGCACATAATGATATTTGTTTTGAACCAGGAAATGCTTCAGTATTAATTTTAGGGTCAAATGGAGTTGGTAAAACAAGTATATTAGAAGCAATATCTATATTTTCATACGGTAAGGGTATACGAAATGCGAAGTTTTATGACATGGTTAATAAAGATAAAAAAGGATTTTTAATTGATTTAGACTTAAATCTTAGGGAAAATTTTATTTTAGAATATCAAACTTCATTTAACAAATTAGATAGATCTAGAAAAGTAATGATTAATAATAAAGAGATTACAGCAAAACATTCTCGAAAGACTATACCAATGCTGTGGATAGCGCCTTATACTGAAAAAATATTTACAGGCTCTGCAATGCTAAGGAGAAACTTTTTAGATAAACTAGTTAATATTTTTGATAGTGATCATTCTATTAGGTTAAATGCATATGACAAAAACATGAGACAAAGGACTAAACTTTTGAAAGACAACATAGGTGATGTTAACTGGTTAGGAGTATTAGAAAAAAAACTATCTGAGTTATCAGTTTCTATTTGCTCTTCAAGGTTAGACTTATTAGACAGACTATCGAAAAAATTAAAAAGTTCAGTATATAAGTTTCCTAAATTAGAAATAGGATTTTATGATTCATTAGAAAATGATCTACTAAAAAAAGCTGCAATAGATGTAGAAGAATTTTTAAGAGAAAAATTAGAGGCTAACAGAGAAATTGATAGATTATTAGGTGGTAGCAGAGTAGGATGCCATAAAACAGATTTAATGGTAAAAAATTTACAAAAAAATTTTTCAGCTGAATTATGTTCTTCAGGAGAGCAAAAGTCTATTTTGATTTCTTTAGTGTTATCTACAGCTTCAGCTTTTATGGAATATACAAAAAAGTCGCCAATAATTTTATTGGATGAAGTGTTTACTCATCTTGACTTAGAAAAAAAATCAAGTCTTCTAGAAAATTTAGTAGATTTACAGTCACAAATCTGGATTACAGCTACTGAAAAAGAGAAATTTTTTAAAGATAAGAAAAATTTTTGCTTTCATTATTTAACTGAAAATGGATTACAAAATGCCTATTAAAAATAAAAAAGATAATATGAACTATAACGCAGACTCAATAAAAGTATTAAAAGGCCTGGAAGCAGTAAAGAAAAGACCTGGCATGTATATTGGCGATACGGATGATGGAAGTGGTTTACATCATATGGTTTTTGAAGTTGTAGATAACTCTATAGATGAGGCTTTAGCAGGTTATTGTAGTGAAATTTTGGTTATCATTAATAA
Organism: Rhodospirillaceae bacterium; assembly: GCA_902614225.1. Classification (GTDB taxonomy): domain Bacteria; phylum Pseudomonadota; class Alphaproteobacteria; order TMED109; family TMED109; genus TMED131. The sequence goes on along the minus strand of CACMKJ010000010.1, from coordinate 2,795 downwards.
AGATGGCTCAGTTACTGTTCAGGATAATGGAAGAGGAATACCTATTGATAAACATTCAGAGGGAACATCTGCTGCAGAGGTTATTATGACTAAACTTCATGCGGGTGGAAAGTTTGATGATAATTCTTATAAAGTATCCGGTGGATTACATGGTGTAGGTGTTTCTGTAGTAAATGCACTGTCTAGTAAATTAATCTTACAAATATTTAGAGAAAATGAAATTTATGAGTTACAGTTTTCTGATGGTAATACCGTTGTTCCTTTAAAAAAAATAGGACAGTCAGAAATTAAGAATGGAACAAAACTAACATTTTATCCATCAGAAAATATATTTTCTAATATTAACTTTGAGTTTAGTGTTTTAGAAAGGAGATTACGTGAGTTAGGTTTTTTAAACTCTAATATTAAAATATTACTTAAAGATAACAGGGATAGCCCATCACAAGAAAAAAGTTTTCATTATACTGGAGGTTTATCAGAGTTTGTATTATGGATGTCTAAGGCTAGTCAGCCCCTTCACTCAAAGGTAATTAATATAAATGGAGAAAAAGATTCTATCAAAATAGAAGCATCACTAAGGTGGACTGATTCTTACCACGAGAGTGTAAAAAGTTATACAAATAATATACCTCAAAGAGATGGAGGAACCCATCTTGCTGGTTTTAGAGCAGCATTAACTAGAGTACTCTCTAAATATGTTAAAGAAAATAGTGGTGGAAAAAAAGATAAATTAAATTTTACTGGCGAAGATATGCGTGAAGGATTGTATGCTATTATTTCTGTTAAAGTACCTGATCCTAAATTTTCATCTCAAACTAAAGATAAATTAGTTTCATCAGAAGTAAGACCTGCAGTTGAGGGTATTATAAATGAACAGTTATCTCACTGGATGGAAGAAAACCCCTCTGATGCAAAACTAATTTGTAAGAAAATAATAGATGCTGCTTCTGCAAGAGAAGCAGCCAGAAAAGCTAGAGACTTATCACGAAGAAAAAATGCTTTGGATATAAGCAGTCTTCCGGGAAAATTAGCTGACTGTCAAGAAAAGGATGCAGAAAAATCAGAGTTATTTCTAGTTGAGGGAGATAGCGCAGGAGGTTCTGCAAAGCAAGCAAGAAATAGAATCTTTCAAGCTATTTTGCCTTTAAGGGGAAAAATATTAAATACTTGGCAGCCGAGAATATCGGCAGTGCTGGCTTCTAATGAAATCGGAGCAATGATAACAGCAATGGGAACAGGAATAGATAAAGATTTTACACTTGAGAAATTGAGGTATAAAAAAATTATTATAATGACTGATGCTGATGTAGATGGTTCTCACATTCGTACTTTAATCTTAACTTTCTTTTTTAAGTACATGAAAGAAATAATTACAAATGGACATTTATATGTAGCGCAACCACCTCTTTTTAAAGTAAAGAGAGGAAAAAGTGAAGTTTATTTAAAAGATGAAGATAGTTTAGACCATTTTTTAATAGAAAGCTCAATTAAAGATTTTACTCTCAACTATGGTAAAGAAAATATAGAAATTATAGGAGACCCATTGCTTAATTTATTAAAAAATACATACTATCAGGCTAAGTTGATTTCTAATATCGTAACTGATATTAATCATGATGTGCTTCAATCCTTATTGGTTAATGGATTAGCTGAGTTAATAGATTTTTCTGATATCAACAAGTTAAAAATACTTTGTTCAAGTGTAGATAAGCATTTAAATTTACAGAGCAAAAATGATGAAAAGTGGGAAAGTAATTTCATAATAGACAGTAAGCAGATAAATATTAAACATACAAGTAATGAATTAGAAAAAAAATATTTTATTAAAGAAGATATTCTTTTAATTCCTGAAATCAAAGCATTAAAAAAATTTAGTGAAGAGCTAAGTGATATTTTTAAAAATACAGCTAAATTAAAAATATTAGAAAAAGTTTTTGATGTATTTGGGCCACTTGATCTCTACAAAATTGTTTATGACTTTACTAGAAGAAGTTATTCAATACAGAGATATAAAGGATTAGGTGAAATGAATCCTGATCAATTATGGGAAACTACACTTGATCCAGACTCTCGTACTTTACTACAAGTGCAATACAAAGATGAATGGGCAGCAGATGAATTATTTGGTAAGCTTATGGGAGGTAATGTAGAACCTAGACGTAATTTTATTCAAAAGTATGCTCTTGAAGCAAGTAATATAGATACATAAGCGTCTAGTGAAAATTATAAGAGTAATAATCTTATTCTTATTTTTATCTATATTATTATGGGTATTTTATTGTATTGTTACACTACCAGACTTATCAGGATTAGGAAATAAGACTAGAAGCCCTTCTATTAGTGTTTTAGATGATAATAGAAAAATAATGGGGTCATCTGGAGATGTTTATGCTGGTAGCATAAATTATAAAGGTATTTCTGATAATCTAATTAAAACGGTAGTATTTATAGAGGATAAGCGCTTTTATGATCATTTTGGTCTAGATTTAAAAGGTATCTTTAGGGCAATTTTTTATAATATAAAGGAGGCAAGGTATGCACAAGGTGCATCAACAATAACTCAGCAATTGTCGAAACTAATTTTTTTAGATAGCAAGAAAACTTTATCACGAAAAATGAGAGAATTGATAATAGCTTTTTATTTAGAGTATAAATTTACTAAAGAAGATATATTATCCATGTATTTAAATAGAGCTTATTTTGGCTCAGGTTTGTATGGGGTAAAGGCAGCCTCAAGAAGATATTTTGCTAGTTCGCCGGAAAAACTAAATCTAGCTGAGTCGGCAATACTAGCC
>CACMKJ010000009.1 GCA_902614225.1 Rhodospirillaceae bacterium | reverse complement strand
TTTTCTAACTTTTTTATCCAATAATTAGCATTATTTTTTTTTAAAGCTTTTTCAATTATAGCTTTTAGTTTATCAGCATTCTTGAGCCTTTTATCATTCTTATTAAAATCTTTATTAGTTAAAAGTAATTTAATATTTAGACAATCACAAAACTGTTTAAATAAATTATCATTTCCGGCAGCTACTACTATATAATTATCTTTGCATTTATATGCTTCAAAAGGAGAAATAGAAGGGTGTCTAGAGCCTAGTTTTTTTGGGATTTTTTTTTCACTATAGAATCTGGATATTGCATTTTCAAGAATTGCAATTTGACAATCTAGCATAGAAATATCTATGTATGATCCCTTATTGCTTATAGTTCTATTAAAAAGTGCTGCCTGAATTCCAATAACTGTAAAGAGACCAGCTGTAATATCTCCTATTGAACTTCCAACTCTAACAGGAGGATGAGCTTCGTAACCGGTCAAACTCATTATACCTCCAAGAGCTTGTACTATAACATCATATGCTGGCTTATTTTTCCAAGGCCCAGTTTGACCAAAACCTGAACAAGAGGCAATTATTAATTTAGGAAACTTTTTTCTTAATGAATCAGGGCTTAATCCTAATTTTTTGAGTGTTCCTGGTCTATAATTTTCTACCAATATATCTGCATTTTTAAGAAGTTTTAAAAAAATATTTTTTTCTTTTTTATCTTTTAAGTTTAAAGAAATTGACTCTTTATTTCTATTTAATGAAGAAAAGTAGGTTGACTTTCCTTTAATAAAAGGTCCAAATTGTCTTGCATCATCACCAATAGGTGACTCAATTTTTATAACTCTTGCTCCTAAATCACTTAATACCATCGTAGCATAGGGACCAGCGAGAACTCTTGTTAAATCTAAAACAAGCAAGCCATTTAAAGGGCTTTTTTTATTTTTCATTATTTTTTTTCCATTTTGATAATATTTTATATGTAGATTCTAATAAATGATTTAATTCATTTTTATTTATTATAAATGGTGGCATAAAATATATAATATTTTTAAGTGGTCTAACCCATATATTTTTTTTAATAAATTCTTCTCGTAACCATATTATGTTGTTTTTTGATAAATTAAAAAACTCAATAACTCCAATTGCACCTTTAGCTCTTACCTGTTTAACAAACGTGAACTCTCTGAATTTTTCGAGTTCTTTTTGAAAAATTTTTTCAATTATTTTTATTTTTTTTTTATAATTAACTTTTTCAAATAAATCTAATGAAGCATTTGCAGCAGAGCAAGCAAGTGGATTCGCCATATATGTGGGGCCATGCATCAGCTCTTTATTTTTTTTACTACTTAAAAAAGCAGCAAAGACTTTTTCTGTACTTATAGTTGCTGCTAAAGATAATGTTCCTCCAGTTAGGGCTTTACCTATGCATAATATATCTGGGCTTGAATTAGTTTGTTGATAAGCAAACATTGATCCAGTTCTAAAAAAACCCGTAGCGACTTCATCATATATTAATAGGAGCTTATATTTTTTTATTACTTTATAAATAAATTCTAGTGTTGAAGGAGAATTGAATTTCATGCCTCCTGCTCCTTGAACTAGAGGTTCTATTATTACTCCAGCCACTTTGTCATTATATTTATCAACAAAGTTAACAAACTTATTCCTGTCTTTTTCAGTTTCAGGAATATTTAACATATAATTTTTTCTTAAATAATTTTTAAATAATTTATGCATTCCTTCTTCGGGATCACAAATTGCCATGGTTCCTGAGGTATCTCCATGATAACCGTTTTTAAAAAAAATAAATTTATTTTTTTTATCATTTCCTTTATTTAGCCAGTACTGTATAGCAATTTTTAGGGCTACTTCTACAGAAACTGAACCTGAGTCAGTAAAAAATACTTTTTCTAATTTATCATTTAACAATTTACTTAATCTTTTTGATAGTAATACAGCTTGATCATGTACTAATCCTCCAAACATGACATGAGGCATTAAATTTAACTGGCTGATTATTTTTTTTCTTATATGTTTGTTATTGTACCCATGACAGGCTGTCCACCAGGATGAAATACCATCTATTAAGCTTTTTCCATTATCTAAAAATATTTTACTACTACTAGTCTTCTGAGCTTTTAGAATGCTATTAAGCCCCTTCATTTGAGTGTAAGGCAACCAAAGGTTCTTTAAATCTTTATGCATTATGATTTAAAGCTAACTCTTCAGATACTATTCCAAGTTTATTTAAAAGTTTTGTGTCCTTTTCTCTATTGGGGTTTTTAGCTGTAAGTAGTACATCACCTTGAAAAATAGAGTTAGCTCCAGCTAAAAAAGCTAGGGCTTGAGTGCTTTCTGACATTTCAGTTCTACCAGCTGACAACCTCACGTAGGATAATGGCATTAATATTCTAGCAAGAGCAATTGTTTTAATTAGTTCAATTGGGTCTAAGTCTCTTTCTTTTTCTAGTGGTGTTCCCGGTATTTTGATTAACTGGTTAAGAGGTACGCTTTCAGGCTGTTTTGGAAGATTTGCCAGTGTTATTAACATTTTAATTCTATCATGGACACTTTCTCCCATTCCAAGTATACCACCGCAACAAACTTTAATGTCTGCTTTTCTTACATTTTCTAAGGTATTTAAACGATCTTCATAAGTTCGAGTAGAAATTATTTTTGAATAGTATTCTTCTGATGTATCAATATTATGATTATAATAGTCTAAGCCAGCTTTTGCTAACTTTTTTGCTTGATGATCTTTTAACATACCAAGTGTTACGCAGGTTTCTAGCCCTAAACTTGAAACTTCCTTTATCATTTCGCATACAGTATTTAAATCATGATCATTAGGACTTCTCCATGCTGCTCCGAGACAAAACCTAGTAGAACCTGCCGCTTTAGCACTAATAGCTGCTTCTTTCACTTTTTCTATACTAATTAGTTTTTCTTTTTCGAGATCCGTGTTGTGGTGAGCACTTTGCGGGCAATAGGCACAATCTTCAGGACAAGAACCTGTTTTTACGCTTAAAAGAGTACTCATTTGAATTTTATTATTTTTAAAATTTTCACGATGAATTGTCTGTGCTTGATAAACTAAATCATTAAATGGTATGTTATAGATTTCTAAAGCTTCATTAAAGCTCCAATCTGTTTTAATTTTATCTTTTGTTTTTTTCATTATTAAATCCTATATTACAAAGATAGAGAAATTTTTTTAATATGCAAAGCAATAAAATAAATTCATACGTTAATAAAAAGCTTAAAGAAATATCAAGAAACAATCAACTTAGGAAAATTCATGATGTTCAGCGAAAACCTAAAAATCAAATTGTTATCAATGGTAAAAATTCAATTTCCTTTTCCTGTAATGATTATTTGGGTTTGAGTTTAAATAGGAGTGTAATTAAAGCCGCTGAAGTCGCTACAAAAAAATTTGGCGTAGGTGCTGGAGCATCTAGATTAGTAACCGGCAATAATTATTTGTATTCATTATTAGAAAATAAAATTAAAAAAATTAAAAAAACTTCTGCCTGTTGTGTGTTTGGTAGTGGGTTTTTAGCGAATATTGGGGTGATATCATCACTTATGAATAAAAAAGACCTAATTTTAATTGATGAATTAAGTCATGCTTCTACCTTCCTAGGTTCTAAGCTTTCTGGTGCTTTTGTGATTCAATTTAAACATAACAATGTAGAAGATTTAGAAAAGCAACTTTATAAATTTAGAAATAAATATAATAAATGTTTAATTTTGACTGAAGGCGTATTTAGTATGGATGGCGATATATCTCCTCAAGATGATATATCCGTTCTAAAAAAAAAATATTCAGCTTCTTTTATGTTAGATGATGCTCATGGCTTGGGAGTAATAGGTGATGGTACAGGAAGTAATAGCTTATTTAAGAAAAAACCCGATATAGATATTTATTTAGGAACTTTATCAAAAGCAGTTGGCTCTTATGGTGGTTTTATATGTGGAAAAAAAAACCTTATTAATTTTATAATTAATAGATGTAGGTCACAAATTTACACAACTGGGCTTCCGCCTTCTGTTTTAGCTGCTAGCATAAAATCTTTAGAAATTATAAAAAGTAATAAAAGTTTAATAAAAAAGCCATTAGAAAGTGCTATTTTTTTTAGTAAAATAGTAGGCTTGGAAACACCTGTTTCACCAATAGTACCAATAGTATTAGGCGACGAAAATAAAACACTAAATTTGTCTAGATATTTAAACAGAAATGGTTATCTAGTTGGAGCAATAAGACCTCCCACGGTCCCAAAAGGAACTTCTAGACTGAGAGTAGCCTTTAATTCATCTCATACAAAATTTCAAATTAAAAATTTAGCTAATTTAATTAAAAATAAACTAAAGATTTATGGGTAAAAATAAAAATATTTTCATAACTTCTACGGGCACTAATATAGGTAAAACTTATTGTACTGTAGAAATATTAAAAGAAATGCTTAATAGAAAAGTTTTATTCAATGCCTATAAACCAATTTTAAGTGGTTTTGATATATATAATATTAAAGATAGTGATAGCTATAAAATATTAAAAATTAACAATAAAGAGCCTGAAATAGAAGATATCAAGGAAATTTCACCTTGGTTATTTGAAAAACCAATAGCACCATCAATTGCGGCTAAAAAAGAAAATAAAAGCTTAAAGTATAATGATGTATTAGAATGGTGTTTGAAAAAATCTGATAATAACATTATAAATATATTTGAAGGGGCCGGGGGCTTGATGGTGCCAATCGAAAAAATAAAAACATTATTAGATTTAATGAAAGACCTTAATAGTAAAGTAGTTTTAGTAGTTGGAAATTATTTAGGCAGTGTTAGTCATACTTTGAGTGCAATTAAAAACCTTCAGCATGCAAACCTGCAAATTATTAATATCATTATAAATGAAAACACTAATAATGATTATATTGATATTAAAGATACCGAAAGTTTATTACTATCATCTATAAATAAGAAAATTATAATAAGAAAAGTTAATTATGGTGATAAATTTAAAAGTATTTCTATAAAAAAAATTACTGAAGATATTATCAGTTCTTGTTAGGCTTTGGCTTAATTCTTGCTTATTAAAGCTATGTTTAAAATAGTTTCTAGTTTAAGCCAAAGCATTTTTTTACTTTTATTTTTTTTTAATACAAATGTATATAGTCAAACATTTGGACAGTTATTAGAAAAAATTTTAAAAAAAGATGAAAGTATTAATTCTTCTAAAATAGCAATTGATAAAGCAAATAATGATTTGTCTTCTGTTTTATCAGCATTTACGCCTAAGGTTGATTTATCCATACCTATAGGTAATGAAAAATTAATTAATAATGATGCAGTTGACACTGATCTTGATTATTATGAATTTTCTGCAAAAATTACACAAAATATTTATGACTTTGGAAATTCTACTTCTAAATATAAAAATGCTAAAAATAAGATAGAAATAGCACAAATTTCTAAAAATAATGTTATTAGTAACAAAATATTTGAAGCTATTACTGCGTATTTAGGTTATGTCAAAGCATATGAAGTTTTAGAATATGCAAAAAAATCAGAAGGTAGAATTAGGCAAGTAACAAATCTAGAAAATGAAAAAGTTGCTAGAGGAGGTGGTCTTGCCTCAAATGTTTTACAATCAAAAGCAAGATTAGCTGGAGCTAAGGCTACTAGAGTAAGGTTTGAAGGGGAGTTGTCACAAGCTACAAATAGATTTTATAATATTTTTAGAGAACTGCCATCTGATATAAAAACCTTTAAAAGGCCTCAATTACCTTTAGAATATTTACCAGAAAATGAAAGCGAGGCTATAAGACTAGCCAAGGAAAATAATATTTCATTAAATCTTAGTAGAATAAATTTAAAAAACTCTGAAAATACAATAAAAGGATCAAAGTCAAAATTCTTTCCTACCATTAAAGCAATAGCAGAATTAAAAAACAAAAGAAATATGTCTGGTATTGAAGGAACAGAAATTGATCAGACTTATAAGTTAGAAATGAAATATCCTATTTCTATAGGAGGACCATATGGACTCTTTTACAAAGAAAGAGCTGATTATAAATCTTCAATGAATCAGTACATGATAGCAAAATATAATCATGATAAATTAGAGAGAAATCTAGAAGAAATAATAAGAAATGCATGGCAAACTAAAAAAATTGCAAAAGAAAACTTTGAATTTTTAAGTAATCAAGCAAATATTTCTGGAGAGTTTTTTGATTTAGCAATGAAGGAAGTTAGGCTGGGAAACAGACAGTTAATAGATATATTATCATCTGAAACTGCTTATATTAACGCAAAAAGTTCTGCAGAAACTGCAAAAACACAATATGAATTGTCTATCTACCAGTTATTATTATCTATGGGAATTTTGAATGAAGATATATTTGTAAGAAAAAAAAGTAAACTTAATACAAATATTAATAAAACCAAAATTATAAAAAAAGTGAAAAAAAATAAATTGGTTTCTAATGAAGGTAGTAATGAAAAAGTCCAAAAAGAAGATAAAGTAAAGTTACAAAAAGTAGATATTAATTTAAAGAAAAAAAATATTAAAAATAAGAATAGTAAAAAGGCTAAAAATATATTAGATGAAGACAAAATAATTAGTCAGTCTGATATTAAAGTTAATAGTAATGTCGGCTCTAAAATAAATAAAAAACCTGTTATGGCTGACAATCTAAAACCTGAGGAGAAAGAAAATTTAGTAAGCAATGCAAATAATTTATTTGATGAAGGAAGTGATGATAAAATAGAATCTAACTCTAAAAAAGAAGATAAAAAATTTAAGATCCAATTAGGAGCATTTCGTTCATTAGAGAATGCTAAAGAATTTATAAGCCAGATATATAATAAAAATTTTAATAATGATTTATTAATTGTAGAAAATGATAGGAAGATAAACTTATATAGAATTCATAGCTCTAAATCTTTTTCTAAAGAAAATGCTAAAAAAGTATGTGAAAAATTTATCAATAATTCTTATAATTGTATACTTTTTAAAATTTGACTATTCTATAAAATATAATAGTTAAGTCGTTATTATATAAGATATGGCTATTAAAAAAAATACAGATAAAAATCTTAATATAATTAAAGAAGATGGAATTACAGATTCTTATGAAAAAGAAGGTTTTTTTAAAGATAAACCGGAAATTATCAAAGAAAAATTTATTAAGATAGCCCAAGCCTTAGATCCAGATACAATAAATAATATACAGTCTGATGCTAACCCTGATCTAATACCACCTGATGAAGTGCAAATCAACGAGGCAGGGTTGCCATCAGAAGAAAATGTCACCCAACCTATTGGAAATATATCCGATGATTTAGAAGGTCAAATAATTTCACCTGAAAATTTTGAGGGGAGTCCAAATGATGGTTTACCTCAACAAGAAACAACTACTGAAAGTAATAATTTAGTAGAGGAGGTTAATGAGGCAATTGATGGGCCTATTGAAGAAGCTTTAGATGGATCTCCTGCACAAGGCATTCAAAGTTTAGATCAAGCAACTATTGAAAGTAATGAAGAAAGTATAGAAATACCTCCTCAGGAAACAGAGTTTTTAAGTGTAACAGAAGAAAATAATAGTGAAGTAATAGATAATCAGCTTGAAATAAGCGCAAATGAAGCTCAAGAAATAGGTCCTGAAGAAGTAGTATTAGATAGTAATCCTTCTGAGGGTGTATCTGATCAAACAAATTTTGTACAAGCAGAGGATGATAGTATTGGCCCAGAAATATCCGAAGTTGCAGGATCTCCATTAGAAGAAGTAGCAGATGAAATAGATTTTGCTGATACTAACGTAGAGCAACAAGACACTGCTGAAGCACCTGATTTGGAACAAATAAATGGTGGGCCTCAACAAGAATTTAGTGATGCTGATCAAGTAGATATAGCACAAAATAACATTGCTCCTACTGAAAGTGTATCTTCAGGAAATCCATTGCAAACAAATGAAGTAGAAAGCATATCAGATCAAGATGAAACTGTTATAGAAACCGCAGAAATTGGTCCTGAACAATCTGAAGTACTAGGGCAACCTAGTGAAGAAATAACTGAAGATACGGAAAGTGAAATTCAGTTAACAGAAATTGCTCCTGAACTAACTGATGTACAAGGATCTCCTCAAGAAGAAGCAGTAGATGTTGAAGAAAGTTTTCAATTAGCTGAGGCAGAAGAAATACCCCCTCAAGAAGGCACAGCACAAGATTATATTGAAAGTGTTTTTGAAGAAAAGCTAAGTGAGGGGTTAGAGAAAGGACTAACTTCAGAGGAAGCCACTATAGCAGCTATAGAAGCTGGACGTGATGCTGTTAAAGAAAGCGCATCGTCACCCGAAGAAATTAACGAGTTCGCTGAAAATTTTAATAATAATATTATAGAGGATATAAATAGTAAAATTGAAAAAATAGAAAATGATATTCAGCAAATTAAGGAGAAAAATATCAATGAGGAGGCATTTGAAACAGAAGTAGCTCAAGTTGAAGAAGAAGTAGCTCCAAAAGAGGAGATTAGTGAACCACCTACAGAAGTAGCTGAAGCTGATATTTTTTCCCAAGACATAAATGATCAGGTTGGAGATCAAGTATTAGACAGTATTGTATCAGAAAGCACGGTATCATCTGATGATACTTTAGAACAAATAGAAACTTTATCTTCTTTATCTGATGAAGCTGAAGATGAGGAAATAAGTGAAACAGATGAAGAACCTGATGAGGAGACTGAAGAAATATCTGATGAAATTGAAGAAGTAGAAACTCAAACACAAGTTGCTTCAGTTGATAATTTATCATTAGATAATACGAACGATTTAAATTCAGGAACTGTTGATGGTTTTAATTTAACTTCACCATTAACAGGAAATTCGTTTCTTTTAGTAAATTCTGGCAGCGCAGGAAGTGGTCTTCTAGGTAGCGTATCTTCATTAGGTTCTGTGAGTATTTTAAGTGCAGCAGCCTCGATGGGTATAGATTCATTAGGGTCATTAGAATTATCTTCGGTTTTAGGAGAAGAAAATACAATTCTATTGGATGAGGTGCTAATGGAAGAAAATCAAATAGATGAGGGTGAAGTAATTTTTACTGAACCCATAGCTGATTTTGATGGTGATGGTGTTAGCGATAATGCCGATACAGATGATGATAATGATGGCGTACTAGATACAAATGATTTATTTCCATTTGATGCCACAGAGTCCTCAGACTTTGATAACGATGGTACAGGAGATAATGCCGATACGGATGATGATGAGGATGGAGTATTGGACACAGCAGATGCATTTCCATTTGATGCTACAGAGTCCTCAGACTTTGATAACGATGGTACAGGAGATAATGCCGATACGGATGATGATGAGGATGGAGTATTGGACACAGCAGATGCATTTCCATTTGATGCCACAGAGTCCTCAGACTTTGATAACGATGGTACAGGAGATAATGCCGATACGGATGATGATGAGGATGGAGTATTGGACACAGCAGATGCATTTCCATTTGATGCTACAGAGTCCTCAGACTTTGATAACGATGGTACAGGAGATAATGCCGATACGGATGATGACAATGATGGAGTGATAGACGTTGATGATGCATTTCCTTTCGACTCAGATAATGGGGTTACAACAGACCCAGTTATATATCCTACTACCGGTGATGATGTTTTGATCGGAGGAACTGGAGATACTGAATTTTCCTATGATTTTAATTCTGATGTAATAGGAGGAAGTGACACATTAAGTGATCAAGGGAGTACTTCTGAGGATAGATTATTTTTTAATAATATAGATAACAGTCATACTATTTTATTGACTGATACAGATACAGGAAACATAAGAGTAGAAGCATTTGATGAGACAACGGCTATTCCTAACAGTATAAATAATATCACAACTCCTATTTCTAATGGTAATTTGGGAATAGAAGATTTTTACTTTGGAAGAGGAACAAACTCTGATACATATGAAGGAACAGATGTATTTTCAGTACAAGATATACAAAGTTCTGCTGGTTCAGGGTCTTATGCTTTTGGAGTAAAAATTGGTAGCAATGCAGACGATACAGCTAATGTAAATAATATAAGTTTATCAGATTTTGACATATATTCCTCGTTTAATAATAATCCTTACAGTGGAAGAGATTTATCAGGTACTATACTATTTACTAAAGCAGGATCTGATACTGTTTATACCTCCAGTGATCAAGTTACCTATGCACATTTAGGAGATAATTTTGATAAAGTAGATATGATTAATGAAGGAGCAAGTCTTGCAAGTAGCGGAAGCTTTTTTGATGGAGGTGATGATTATGATACAATAACGGGTACCATTAATGCAGATCATTTTGGTTTTAATGAAAGTGATTATACTAATGCACAACAATCAGCAAATAGTGCGTTTTTAACTGAGCAAGGTACTACTGCAAACATATCTAGCGTGGATGACTTATATTTTAGAAATTTTGAGACAATTGATGCGTGGGAAGGTGATGATACGTTTTTCTTTGGAGGTGATCCAGGTAATAATATTACTGCTTTAGGATATTTTGGAAGCGATACTTATAATTTTAATTATGCACTAACCTCTAATATTAATGCTAGTGCAGAAGAAGGAGATGACATTTTCAATATAAATGTTTCACCTAACACAGGATCACTTACACTTTCAGGTTCATCCGGTTCGGATACGTATAACTTTAACACTGATATTACCTCCAACATAACTGCAAATGCTGATCAAGACGATGATACATTCAACTTTAATTCTTCAATAACAGGCTCTGTTTCTATAAATTCTGGTGATGGTTTTGATGATTTTAATTTTAGTAGTTTAAATAATAGCACAGGTCTTAATCTTGATGATTTTGAGACAGGCTCAGATGCTTTTGAATTTAACTCAGCAGCATTTTCCGGTAGCACGGGACATGTATTAGTTTATGGTACTGTTAATGGCACAGAATTTATGCCAGATGCTAATAGTATTATTGAAGCAGGTGGTTTTGCTTTTGATAATACTGATACAGCACAACCAGATTTATTATCTATTAACAACGATTATTGGTATTATGATGTAGATGATGGTTCTTTATATTATGATGAAGATGCAGATCAATTTATGGAAGATGCTGTTAAGATTGCAACGGTAACTAGAGACGGTTCGGCACTTTCAGCTCAATCAACAATTAAATCCTCTGACATAAGTTATTCTGATGAAAATGACGGAGATCCTATTATATAGAATTTTTAACTAAGCATATCTTGCCAAATAGCTTGAGCCCAATCCCAAGCATTATAAGCTATGATTTCTGATCTATTAGGAGAAACACCAGAGGCATTTTTTACTGTTACTATTTTATTTTTATTTTTATCATGTTTATAAACAGCACTTACTGAAATGCCTTCATCTTGGCTTACTAAACTATAACAAGTGTTAATCATAGAAGGAGAAGGAGGGTCTTTATCTAAAAGTGCATTGTGAACAGCATATCCGCAGACTTTTCCCATAGAATAGGCAATATATCCTGACTTTGGAACACTGCCAACAGAAGCTCTATCTGTAGCATCTCCTATAATATAAACGTTATTTGAAAGTTTTGATGAAAAGTCATAGGAATTCACAGAAGCCCAACTTTTTTGATCCTCTATTAGACCAGCGTATTTAAGCAGATCAGGGGCTCTTTGTGAAGGAATTATATTAGCTAAATCAAATTTATATTCATCAAATTCAGTAAATACTGTTTTTTCTTTTAGATTTATTTCATTAATTTTACTGTCAATTTTATATTCTATTATATCTGGATATAATTCAATCCAAGCTTTATTAAATAATTTACCTTTAGATACAATTTTTTGATTGGCATCTAGAACTAGTACTTTACTTTTTATATTTTTCTTTTTTATGTAATTAGCTATAAGAGATGCTCTCTCATATGGACCAGGAGGACATCTATATGGACTTAGAGGAATCGTAATAATTATTTTGTTGTTATCCTCTATATTTTTAACTTGGTTAGATAGCAATCGAGTTTCCTCTCCAGCTTTCCATGCAGTATAGACAGAATTACTACCTAGTGCATCAGTTAGTCCTATTATTTTTTCATATTCAAGTTTCACTCCAGGAGAAACAATTAATTTATCATACTTAATTTTAGTGTCTTTTAATGTAATTGATTGTTTAGTTGTATCTATATTTGAAACACTACCTGTAATAAAATTGATATCATTATTTTTAATAAATAAATCATAAGAGAATGTTATATCTTTCATATCTTTAATTTGACCTATAACCCAATTTGATATGGGACAAGATTTAAAGTTTTTTTCTTTTTCTATAATTGTAATTTTAACGGATTTATTTAAATTTCTTAAAGTCTTAGCTGCACTTAAACCTCCCCAACCAGCTCCAACGATTACAACATGTGCATTTTTTGCAGCTCTTAAACTATTTATAGGAATTAAGGAAGATGAAAAAAAAAGTGATGATTTTAAGAATGTTCTTCTATTTATCATACTGAATACTTTCTTTATTGCTAAAATATTCTGCTAAATTCTCAATTTCTAGTTCAGAATAACCTTGACTTATAATTTGCATTAAATAGTTATCTCTTATTTTTTTTTTATATTCATGGAAAGCAGTTATAAAATATTTTTTATCAATGCCTTCAATCATTGGAATAGAATTATTAGATTTATTGTTATTTGAAATATGGCAGCCATAACAAGGTTGTGCCATATTATTAGCAAAACTCAAAGTGAGTAAATTAATTAAAAAAAATATTAATATTAATCGCATACTTAAAGTATAACATAATTTTAAGGCAACTTATATCAAGGTTTAATTGCATAAAGAAGTTTATTATTTGGCTCCGCGGGTAGGATTCGAACCTACGACCGATCGGTTAACAGCCGATTGCTCTACCACTGAGCTACCGCGGATAAAACATTAATATACATATTTTATATGTTAGAAACAACTAAATAGATATAGTTATATCTTTTTTACAATATTTTTTCTAAAATATTAACGTATGGCTAATTTGATAGAATTTATTAAAAAAAATAAATTTCAAAGCTTATGGATAATTATAGCATCTTTTTTAATAAATTTATTAGCTTTATCCGGTGCTTTGTATGTAATACAAGTATTTAATAAATATCTAAATTATAAACAAGATACAACTTTAATTGCTTTAACTTTAGGAGTTTTGATAGCGTTTACATTAGAGTTTTTTTTGAGAATAATACGTAATTTTCTATTGAATAAAACTACAAATCTTAATATCAGAAAGTTTTCTAATAAAATAATAAAAAAACTAGTATCACTAAAATTAGCGTCATCTCAAAATATAAGAGATGAGATATTTAATAATTTAAACCCTATCGATAATAATAACCTTAATATAGGAGAAAGCTTAATATCTTTTATAGATATTGTTTTTATTTTTATTTTCCTTTTAGTTATTTTTATGTTGTCTTTTAAACTAGGTTTAATTAGTTTAATTTTAGCTATATTATATTCATTATTGATATTTTCTAAAATAAAGTTAAAAAATTATTTGGAAAAAAAATTAACTTATTTTTCTAATAAAACCAATGCAACTATTGATGATATTAAAAAAATACCAATAGCACTTAGAGCGTTTAATGCAAGTGATTTGCTAATAGATAAATTTAGATTTAATTATGCTAGACAAAGAGTCAGACAAAATACTTTAAAAAATTTATTAGGTTTTTATTCCTCAATAAGTTTTATGTTCCCTGTTTTTTCTACTATATTAATTATTTATTATGGTTCACAAGAAGTTAATCTAGGATTTATTACAATAGGAGCATTGGTAGGAATTAATGTATTAAATTCAAGAATTTATGCCCCTATTACAAGATTTTCAATTTACAACACTTTTCAAAAAAATAATGGTACTACTTTTTATTTAAATAAAAATAAAAGTTTAATTGAATACGAAAACTATGATGGCGTTATGCCAAAAATATTTAAAGGGGAAATTATTCTCAAGGATTTAACATTAGGGTTTAATTCTAATAAAACGATTTTATTTCAGAGATTAAATTGTACTTTACCATCTGGTAGTGTAACTGTGATAAGCGGATTTAATTCTTCAGGAAAAACTTCGTTATGTAATAGTTTGATAGGACTAATACAGCCTGTAAAAGGAAATATTCTATTTAATAATATAGATATTAAAAATTATAATATCAAATATTTAAGAAGAAATATAAGTTATGTACCACAAGAAATAGACTTATTTAATATATCTATAAAAGATAATATAAAAATTAATTTAGATAGAAATTCATCAAACTATGAGAATGATGGGTTTCTCATTAAAGTCGTAAAAATGGTTGGACTGGATGAGTTTATTAATAATCTCAAAGATGGTTTAGATACTGAAATTCAAGATAATGGAAAAAATATTCCAAGAGGAATAAAAAAAAGAATAGCTCTAGCTAGAGCACTTATAAGTGATGGTAAAATTGTTATTTTAGATGAACCAACTTCATCTTTAGATTTAGATGGACTAAAGAAATTATATAAAATTTTAAATGACTTTAGGGCATTAAAAAAAACTATTATAATTGCTAGCCACGATCAAAATATTTTAAAAAGTGCAGGTATTATTATAGACTTATCAGTAAAACCAATACCGAGAATAGGAGTAAGAAAAAAAAAATAATATGTTTAGTGTCAAAGAAGCAAGTGAACTAAAAAAAATAGAAAAAAAGGAAGAAAGTTTTTTCTTTTTCTTTTCTTTTTTTATTTTTTTGATACTTGGAGCAGTATCAATAGTTGTTTACTATTTCAATAATACCTCTTTAAATATTATATCAGAAACTAAAGGAACAGTAGTTCCTTCATCAAAAGTTAAAGTTATACAACACCTTGAGGGAGGAATAATTAAAAAAATCTATGCAAATATAGGAGATATAGTAAAAAAAAATGATATTTTATTAGAATTAGAACCCGTGAAAACCTTAGCTGATTTCTCTGAAATTGAAAAAAGAATAACTACATTATCGATAAATATATTGAGATTAAGAGCTGAATCTGAAAATAAAAAACTAATTTTTCCTGAAGATATGAAGACTGATTATCCAGATTTAGTTGATGATGCATTACAATTATTTCAAGTCAGAAAAAATAAAAACAAGGCTTTACTTGAAGAGCAAGAAAAAATACTAAAAAATGAAAAAAATAGTTTTAAACTATTAGAAGAGCAAGTAAAGATAAGTAAATCATTACTAGAGGAACAGCTAACTAACAGACTCAATCATTTAGATCTACTAAAAGAGAGAAATGCTGTTCTATTAAAAATTGAGAGTTCAGTATCTTCAATTAAAAAAATAAAGGAGACCTATGAAACTGATGTAAGAACTCAATTGTTAAAAGAGATTTCTGAGTATGAAGAACTTATAGAGAGGAAAAATAAATTTAAAGATAGCTTAAATAGAACATTAGTAAAAGCACCAGAAGAAGGTATTATTAAACAAAGGTTTGTAGATACTGTAGGAGGGGTTATCAAGCCAGGAATACCTCTCTTTGAAGTTGTCCCAGTAAATGATAAGTTAATAATTAGTTCAAAATTACCAGTTGATGAGGTAGGATATGTTAAAAAAGATCAAAGTGTTACTGTTAAATTAGTTGGTAAAAATAACTCTATGTATGATTCAATTGTAGGAAGGGTAACTACAATTAGCCCTGATGCTATATACTCTGATAACAATTTAGAAGAACCTTACTTTGAGATAAGAATAGAAACTAATAAAAATTACTTTCAAGGAAAAAGTGAAAACTTTTACATGTATCCTGGAACACAAGTTTTAGCTTTAATTAATATAGGTAAACGAACTATCAGTGACTATTTACTAGAACCCATTTTTGCTAACTTTTCTTCAGCTTTGTCAGAGAGATGAATGCGATTTAACTGTTTTATATTAGTTTTTATATACATTTTTTCACTAAATCTACATGCAAATGAAAGGTATGTCTGTAAAAATGATAATGAAAATTCAATTAAGCTAATAACTAATTTTTATATAATAGATAAAAAAATAGTAATGTCTGGTGCTCTAGGTAATGGTGAATACAAAATTTTGAATAGAAGTGAAAATGGCTTTTTAGCTGTAAACAGTTCTTTCATAGGTAAAGAATTCGGGTTAGAATCCATATTAATTAATACAAAGGATAAGTCGTTTATATATAAAACATTTATAAATAGAGAAAATAATAATAATAATATAGTAGAGTTCAGAGGTATTTGCTCTTTGGCTAACTAAATCGAGGTTTTAGTCGTTAAAATAAAAATGTTAATGAACCACAAAAATTCTAAAAAATTTGTTAAGGAAAACTCCAAGCTTTTAAATAATATTTCCAAGCAAAATAATAGAAATGATTTTTTATTAGATAATTTAATTAGTAATCTATATTTGCACCTATGTAACTTAGTTCCTGAAAAAATTGCATTTTCGGCTGCTATTAATTCTAGAGATACTTTTAAATACTTTTTAGAATATAGCGTTGAAAATACAAAATTAGTATTAAATTGTAATAATAATAACTGGAGTTTATGCTATAAGGTCTATCCTTCTTATCTTTATGATCAGGACAAATATAAAGATAATGCAAATATTTCACATGTTGATAGTATAGTAGTGTATTTAAATGATTTTTTTACAAAGAACGCAAAAAAATATTATCATTAGTCATCTGGTGGCATTACTTCTTGAATACAAATTTTATCTATTAAATGTTCTCTATTAATATCTACTAAGTGGTTTCTTTTTTCTTCGTTAGTTAAATTTTTTCCTATTCCATTTGTAAATAAAAGTATAAGAGATTGATCCGGTAAATCTAACCAATAGCTTCTTCTTATTAGTTTATTTTCATTATCTCTAGCAAATGGACTATTAATTTCATTTGAATAATCTGGCTTATAAAAATACATAATTATAATTTATATAATTTTATCTTATATTTCTATAAATAATTAGCGCTTTTATTTTTGTATATTACTTTAATAATTTATAACACTATAAAAATTCTTGCTTCTATGCTTTGCCTAGGGTGTTCATCAATTTTTTGATCAGGAATGTTAAATGAAGTATGAGGGGCAAACTTCACGTCCTTATTAGAAGTATCGCTGTCCCATCCTTTGAATACAAGAGCTTCATTGTTTCGCATTTCTGAAACCCAGTACCATTTTTGTCTTTTTTCATAAGCTAAATGATATATCTCTCCAATTCTATCTGGAAAAATCTGATCTGTTTCTATTAAATCCTTTTGACTAATAGTACTTGCATCAGCTATAGCTAAAGGTGATGATAAAACTTTAGAGCATAAAGGTCTCCAAACATTAAGCTGTATTACTCGATATCTGCGAAATTCAGAAAATTTATTTTTTAATATTTGATTAGCTCTTACTAAACCTGAACTATTTGTGTAATCTACATGAGCTCGCTCTGCTGGTTGCCTAGGGCCATCTTTATTTGATGCTCCAGCTTTTTCATTAGACCTTCTAGTTATATCAAATATATCAATATACTTATAAGGAAATAATTCTTTTATGAATTTAGATAAATCTTTTTTATATTGGGTGTAATTATTTTGTGTATCCTGTTCCTCTAAATTAAATTTAATTTTTTTAAATATAAAGCCATTTCTATTTAACAAAAAATTCTTTGAACCCCTAATATCTTTTATCAGAACCTTTTTCGTTACAGTATTAAAATGTAGCTTAGGAACCATTCCTGTTAGAGCAGAGCTTTCATAATAGGGTTTCTCCTTTTGTCTTACTATATATGTAATATCTGAAAATATATCTGGCATAATAAGTTTTACTTTTTTTTAAATTTAGCTACAGCTAACTTATGTTCTTCTGAGTTTGAAGACATAATTAAGTGTTTTGCTTCTAATTTTAAGGTTTTTCTTAAGTTATTATAACTAGCAAAATCAATATTTTTTTTTATAAGCTTTAATGCATAATGAGATTGTGATAATAAATTATCAAGAAAATCTTTCAAATTACTTTCAAAATTTTTTGTAAATAAAAAGTTTAAAATACCTATTTTATAAGCTTCATCAGCATAAATTCTATGATTACAAAACATTAATTCTTTTGCTTTAGAAGGGCCAAGTAAATTTGTTAGGTACCATGAAATACCATAATCTCCTGTTAGACCTATTTTACTATAGTTAGATAAAAAGAATGCTTTTTTACTTCCAATTCTTATATCACATGACAAGGCAAGTGATAAGCCAGCTCCTGCAGCTGGCCCATTTATAACTGCTACTGTAGGGATTTCTAGGGAGGATAATGCGTGTGTTAATTCTAGTTGCTTATTATAAAGATCATTAATTTTTTCTATATTGTTTTTTCTAATATATTTTTTATTAGAATTCATTTTTTTAATATTTCCTCCTGAACAAAAACTATCTCCTTTACCTCTAATTAAAAGTATTTTGTATTTATTTTGTTTTTTTAATTTTTTAAGTATTGTTCTCAAATAAGGTGTTAATTCTTCAGATAAAGCATTTTTATATTGAGGATTATTTAGAGTTATAGTAATAACATCATTATCTTCAGTTAGTATTAGTTGTTTAGTATCTGTAGGTAAATTAATAACCATATGATATAGGATATTTTAATGCCCAAGAAAGTAAATAAAAAATTTTTAGAAGAAATGTTTTCTAAAGCTCCACAAACTACGCTTGGTATTAAAAAAATATTAACCTTAGATACTAAAAAAGGTATAGCTAAAGCAGTTTATTCAGCTAGGAAAAATATGTGTCATTCAGGAAGCATAGTGCAAGGTGGTTTTATAACTGGTTGGCTAGACGCTGTTATGGCTTTGGCCTGTATGTGTAAAGTTGGTTCTGATGTTTTAGTTTTATCTCTAGAAATTAAAACTTCTTTTATTAAATCAGTAAATCCAGGAGAAGTTACAGTAATAGGCAAAGTAATAAAGACTGGCAGTACTATAGCTTTTTTAGAGGGTGAAATTTTAGATAAAAAAAATAATCTTTTGGCAAAAGCAAACCAGACTGTTAAATTAATAAAAAATTTTTATTAGTTTATAATATGAAAAATCATACTAAAGTTCTAATTCTAGCTGCCGGAAAAGGTAAAAGAATGAAATCTACAAAACCAAAAGTTTTACATGAGTTAGCTGGAAAAAGTATGATTATGCATATTATAGATAAATGCATCTCATCTGGATTAAAAGATATTTACATTGTTTTAGGGGAACACAAACAACAAATTTTAAATATTATCAAAAATACTAAAGTAAAAGTCATCAGTCAAAAAAAACAACTAGGTACTGCTGATGCTATCAATAGTGCAAAAAAACAGTTGGGTGAATTTAATGGAAGGCTATTAATTTTATATGGAGACATGCCTTTAATTAAAGAAGAGACGATAAAAAAAATAATAAATAATACTTATAATAGTTTCAGTTTAGTTGGTTTCTTAGCAGAAAACCCTAAAGGTTATGGTAGAATTATAAAAAAAGGCAATCAAATTTTAGTAATAGAAGAAAAAAATGCTAATAAGGAAATTAAAAAAGTTAATCTTTGTTATTCAGGTATATTATGTGGTCCTAATAAAGAGATTTTTAAAAGTTTAAGTAAAATTCAAAAAGACAAAATTTCAGGCGAATATCTGTTTACTAACATATTTAATAATTTATCTGAAAGAAAAAAACTTATCAAGATACTTACATATTCAGAGGATGAATTAATAGGTATAAATGATAAAAAACAATTATCTTATGCAGAAGAGCTATTACAAGAAAGAATAAAATTGTTTCACCTCAAAAATGGAGTAACTTTATTATCTCCGAACTCTATTTATATATCTAGTAATGTAAAGATAGATAAAGACGTCGTAATAGAACCTAATGTATTTTTAGGTAATAATGTAGTAATAAAGGCTAATGTAAGAGTGAAAAGTAATAGTTATATTGAAGATACTTATATAAATTCATTTAGTGAAGTAGGTCCAACATGTAGAATTAGAAAAAACACACAAATAGGGAAAAATGTAAAAGTCGGTAACTTTGTTGAAATTAAAAATTCTCAAATTGGTAACAATACAAAAATAAACCACCTTGCATATATTGGTGACACAGTTATTGGAACTAATACTAACATAGGAGCAGGGACTATTACTTGCAACTATGATGGAATAAAAAAAAATAAAACTACAATTGGAGATAATGTATTTATTGGATCTAATTGTTCTTTAATAGCACCAATTAAAATAGGTAATAAGAGTTTTATTGCTGCAGGAAGTACTGTATCGAATAATGTTGATAAAAATGGCTTTAGCATAGCTAGAGCAAAACAACAAATTATTAAAAACGGAAGAAGTAAATTTTTGAAGGTATAATATATGTGTGGAATTGTAGGTATAGCTAGTAATAACAATTGTACTTATGCTTTAATTGAAGGATTAAAAAAGTTAGCTTACAGAGGCTATGATTCAGCAGGCCTTGCCACATTAGTTAATAAGGAAATAGTCAAAAGAGTAGCGTTAGGTAAAATAGGAAACCTAGAAGCAATAATAAAAGAAAAACCTATAGAAGGTAACATTGGTATTGCACACACCAGATGGGCAACGCATGGATCTCCAAATGAGCTTAATGCTCATCCACATGCTACAAATAAAGTAGCAATTGTTCATAATGGTATAATTGAAAATTATAAAGAAATTAAAAATATATTAAGTAATAAATCTTTAATCAAAAGTGAAACAGATAGTGAGGTAGTAGCTCACCTAATTACTGATTATTTAGATCAAGGACATGACTATCCCGAGATAGTAGAAAAACTTTTAACAGAATTAAAAGGAGCATTTGCCTTAGCAGTGCTTTTTACTAAAACAAATAAATTACTAGCTATTAAAAGAGGAAGTCCACTTGCAGTAGGTTATGGAGAACAAAATAATTTTATAGGATCAGATGCTATTGGCTTAGCACCTTTTACAAAAAAAATTAGTTATTTAGAAGATGACGATTGGGCAATTGTTGATAATAAAAATATTTTTATTTATCACGGTAAAAATAAAGTAGATAGGGAAATAAGTATTACAAGTATTTCAAGGCAATCTATTGAAAAAGGTGGTTATAAACATTTTATGCATAAGGAAATTTATGAACAGCCTACAGTAATAGGAGAAACTTTAAAGTCTTTTATAGATCCAGAAAAAAAAATTATAAAAATAAATAGTGAGATATTAAAAACAGATATTAAAAAAATTAGTTTGATAGCTTGTGGAACATCAGCTTTTGCTTGTAGAATAGCTAGGTTTTGGTTTGAAGAGTTTGCTAATATAGGTGCTAATGTAGACATTGCTTCAGAATATAGATATAGAAAACTACTAAAAACAGAAGGTGAGGTAGTAATATTTATTTCACAATCTGGAGAAACTCGTGATACTTTAGCAAGTCTTGAAGAGGCTAAGAAACATGGATTAAAAACTATTTCGATTGTTAATGTTTTAGATAGCAGTATTTCAAGACTATCAGATGAAAATATATTTACTTTAGCAGGACCAGAAATAGGCGTAGCTTCCACAAAGGCATTTACAACACAGTTGCTTACATTATTGATAATATCAATTTTATTAGGAAAAAATAAAAATTTTATTAATGATAATTTTGAAAGCAAAATAATTACACAATTACTAGATTTACCTAGTTTACTTAATGATATATTAGAAAAAGAAAATGAACTAAGAGATATTGCTTCAAAAATTTATAATGCAAAAGATGTTTTATATATAGGTAGAGGTATGGGGCATGGTTTAGCTTTGGAGGGAGCATTAAAACTAAAAGAAATAAGCTATATTCATGCAGAAGGTTATGCTGCAGGAGAGTTAAAACATGGCCCGATAGCGTTAATAGATGAAAGTGTTCCTGTAATAGGAATCATACCAACTAATAATTTATATGAAAAAACTTATTCTAATCTCGCGGAAGTAAAAGCTAGAGGTGGAAAAATAATTTGTATTACTGATAAAGAAGGCAAAAAAAATTTAGAAGATCTATCTGATCTCATTTTTAGTATAAAAAAATGTAATGATTATTTACAACCCATAGTATGCGCTTTACCAGTACAATTATTAGCTTATCATATAGCCTGTTTTAAAGGTACTGACGTTGATCAACCAAGAAATCTAGCAAAATCTGTAACCGTCGAATAGGCACGACTTCGGATTTAAGGAAAAAAAGTACTCTCATTTTCTTTGCTTTAAATTTACATTAAGAACAAATAGATTTGTATATTCTAATACAGATAGATATTCATCAGAACAAGAGGATTTACATAGTAAAATAAAGGTACTTCATGAAGAAGGATTAGGATATAGAAGAATTGCAAAACACTTAAATTCTAAAAATATAAAAACATTTGGTGGTAAAAAATGGGATAACAATAATGTTTATTCTGTTTTGAAAAGATATCTAGATAGATTAGAACAATTAGAACATAGAAATAAAACTTTTGATGCTGAATGGTCAAAAATGCAGTTAACTTATGAAAGATTTGATAATTAAAAATTAAAATTATACTATAGAATATATTCATTTAAAAAATTATAAGGGTGATTTTATGAGAACTATTATTTTATTTTTTTTAACATTTTTTTATGCAATCATAATCAACAGTGCAGAATTAAAAATGGAGGCATTTGGTAAAAGTAAAACAAGAGTCTTTAATTTAACTGATGGTTCAATTTTCCTTACTTATTCTAGTGAAAGTGTTGTTACAAATAACATTGGAATAAGAGGTGTAGCAGAATGTGAGGGTATGTTAGAAATATCAAAAGGAACAACTTCTTCAAATATAATGTGTAGAATTACTGATGAATATGGTGATAAAATGTTTTTTCAATTTAAGGCATCTTCAGATACAACAGATGTTGCAACCTCCGGAACTCAAAAATTTACGGTTGTTGACGGTGATGGCAGATATAAAGAGTTAATAGGATTCAAAGGTATTAGCGCTACTGCTTCAATAATGCCTAAGGATTTGGGAGAAGGATATTATGAAGACTTTTATAGTTGGGCAGGTAAAGGCGATATGCCTGATGCAGTGTTTGAAAGAATTAAAAACTATCAAAAACCTGAATAATTTAAGTACTTTTGTTAAATCTGAGATTACGTCTATTGTGTTACTGTAGAATAGACTTGAAGATAATATAATTTTGTATTTTTAAAATTAAACTTCTTCAGATTCTTAAATTGCATCCTTTACAACATGCGCTCTTGCAAAATTAGTTTTTATGATAAGGTCTTGTATTTTTGGTAAAAATTTTAAAAATACTTTTTGGCATTTTTGAAAAGAATCGTCGTTTTCATATTCACATACGGCAATAACTTTTAATGGTTCCACATCTTCAGTTTTATATATAGTCCATTTAGTCATACCATTTTGCTTAAGTAATTCCGCAATTTTTTTATCATGAAAAAAAAAATTATTTATTCTCTTTAACCATTCATCATAAGTTATTTCAGATGAATATGTGTTAGTCATTATGCTTACAAATTTTGACATAACTCAAGTATATAATATATTATTTATTAATCTATAGATTTTTAATATCAAAAATAATTATATATTTATAATCAATTTATTTAGTCGTTAATGTCTAGTCTATAACGGTAGTATTGCAGTGTAGTGGATATTATTTTATCACTTTAAAATATTTATCAATAGACTGTATTCTAAGGGCGAGACTAATATTTAAATTATAGCTTCAATATTAATAGATAATAAGATAAGTTAATTAACGAATAAAGAAAAAAATATATGAAATTATTTTTAAAATTTATTGTTTATATTTTATTAGTTTATAAAACGTTTGCTGATGATTTTATAATGACGGTAACTGGTATTGATCAATTTCCTTCTTTTGTAAAAGTTGATGAAAATACTATATTTATGACATTTAACAATAGAGCACAATTTACCACTAATACATCAATGTTTGGCTTCGGAGTTTGTGAAGGAACAGTAGAAATTATTAATGGAGATCAAAAACAGAATATTTTGTGTACTATTACTGACAGTTATAAGAATAAAGGTTACTTGAAAGCGATACCAGCAAGTAGAAACAAAAATGTAGGAAATATGATAGGAGATAGACTAGGTTCATCTATTGCAAGTTGGCAATGGGTTGGTGGTGATGGACCTTTTGAAGAATTAAAGGGTGTTATTATGACAGGAGCATATTTTCAAATGGGAAAAAATAAACATGGTGATGGTAATTTTATTTGGAGAGGAAAAGCAGAAGGACTTTCTGCAAAATTAATTGAGAGAATTAATAATTATAAAAGAGCTGAATAATTTTAATTATATTGTTAAATTCTTGATTACGCCTACTCAGTAACTGTAGAATAATAGGTAAGGACTTCTCAAGTAAGGTTTAATTATAAAAGATGAAATATTTTTTTTTGATTTTAATAGGTACATATTTATATTATTTTAAAACTTTTTCTAAAGAGTTTTACATAAATGACTCTGGTGCGATAGAAACTCAAATAATGGAAACGTCAGATAAAAAATTAAGAAACGTTATTAATAATACCAACGGTGTATTTACGACAAATAGTAAATTCAATGGAACCTCAAAATGTATAGGATCTTATTTCTACGAAAAACAAAAAAATAATAGTGAAAAAACTTTTCTAGATATGAATGATCTATGTCAATATAAATCAGGTAAGTATGAATTTTATTTACACTTCACAAATAAAAAATTTGATACCAGTAAAATGATGTCAGTAAAGATACCTATTAAATCAGGAACTGGACCTTTTAAATTACTTAATGATATCATGTGTAATGCTGCATGGGTTATTTTTAATAATGAAGGACACTTACCATCTTATTTAATGAAAGCGAAATGTGATGTTCCAGATGAAATATTTAAAAAAATAGAACAAGGTTTTTAAATTTATAAATTTAGAAAAATATTTAATAAAGATAAATGGCAGAAACAAAATTAATAAGTTATATAATTACTGATTTTATATCAAAAAGTGAAATGAGAATGGCAGAAATGGTATGGCAGGAAATAATAACTAAGTATTCTGAAAAATTAAAAAAAGCAGGTGCTTTAAGACAAACTATTAGTAGAATATGGGATAAAGACAATATTTATAGATTAGGGCATCATTGGGAATATAAAGACGATAGTGCTTTTAAGGAGTGCCAAAAGATATTTAAATTGGCAGAGAAGGATTTTGAAGTAGAGACTGGTATTGTCTGGAAAATCTCTTCAAATAGGGGAATAATAATTTCAGAAACAAAGTTTTAATATTGGATTAATTACTTATTCAAAGTTATATATTCACAATAACATTTTGACAACATATTAAATAAATTCTTGACAAACCAATATTTTAAAATATTTCCAGTAACTTTAAATTAGAAGTAAATTCGGGAGTAATAACTTATAATACCATTTAATATTACCTTCGAACTGTTTTCTCCCCAAAACAAATCTTTATCTACTATAAAATATGAGTAATAGATATTCACTTTGATTTAGAAATTTTAAATTTATGGTAAGGATGTAATTAATATGATAATTTAACAATGTTTTGTTTAAAAAGGATAATTTTATGAAAATAATACTATACTTAGTTATATACCTTCTTATTTTTAAAAATGTTTTATCTGCTGAGCTAGCATGGAATGCTTATGGACACTACAGTCTTGATAAAATATTTTCTATCTCCAAAGATGAACAAATTGTATTTTTTAGAAACAGGGCAATTACTACAACTAGTGTAGGAACAAATGCGAGCACAGAGTGTAAAGGATACAACACTTTTAAAAAAAATATTGAACAAGGAGGTTTTTTTGTTTGTGAAAGTGTAGATGGTGATGGAGAAAAAGTTTTTACGGAGTTTACACCATCTAGAGGTGAACAGGATGCTTATGGTTTACAAAAATTTAGAGTTATTGCAGGAACAGGTAAGTGGCTAGAGATTGTTGGAGAGTCTTGTTTAGGTGCTTTTTCACAAATAACAACTTTTGATAAGGCGTTTCAAAATGCTAGTTTTCTATGGAGCGGTAAATGCCAAGTTTCTGATATGACTATAGAAAGGATGAAAAGTTATAAGAAGCCTGAATAATTCTATTTTATGCTTATATTATAAAACTGAATATAAATGATATATTTCAAGTACAAAGAAATACTGAAATTATTGCAAATCGAAAAAAGAATATAATCGGTTACGGTAAAATAGTGGTGTGATTACGCACCTACATTTTTTAAGGCAATTATTAGTATAAAATTTTACTGAGTTAACATTTAAAAAAATTTTTAAGTTGCTTCTTATTAAACAAATAAGTTGATTAACTAAAAACTATCCTATACAGCAATACTTTTCTTTCAACCTTTCATCTCTTATTCTTTTTCCTTTCATTATAGAATAGACATGACTACCTTTAAATTTCCTTGCTCTTGTACTAAGGATTTTTTTTTTTTTAGATGGTCCGCAATATTATTTAAAGTCATTCCTTTTTTTCTTAGTTTTGATATATTTACTTAACTAATTAATAAGTACTTTTTTATAAAAAAATAAAATATGGTAAAAAAAGGGTAATTATGAAAATTATTATTTTAAACTTATTCTTAATTCTTTTATTAAATTCAGTAAATAGTGCAGAATTAAAAATAGAGGCATTTGGTAAAGACAAATATGATGTATATGAAGTTAGTGATAGCAGAAAGTTCTTTGCTTGGAGTAATGATGCTGTGTGGTTAACAAATATAGGAATTAATGGTAGTCTTACAGCAAAAGGAATACTAGAAATAATCAATGGAATTTCATCTTCAAATATTATGTCTAAGTGGACAGAAGTAAATGGTGACTATTTTTATGCTCAATTCTTTGTAAAAAGAGGAAGCGTAAACCAAGATGCTACTGTACAGACCTTTGAAATTGTTTCAGGCACGGGTAGATGGGAAGAATTAATAGGTCAAAAATGTATAGGAGCATATACACCACTTATAGATAGCAAATTTATGTGGCAAGGAAATTGTGAAATAACTAATAAGACCTTGGAAAGAGTTCAAAACTATAAAAAACCTGAATAATTTGGTACTTTTGTTTAATCAAAGTTAGCATCTACTCACTAACTTTAGAATAGTGCTTTAGTGTTTAGTTATGTACAATAAGTTAGTACTTATATTATTTTAATCAGCATTTAATTTAATTAAAGGAGAGAGTATGAAATATTTAAAAATTTATTTATTAAGTTTTTTTTTGTTATTAAATTATTTAAAGGCAAATTCATCTGATAATATAAATGATATTAAAAGTTTATTAGAAGGCAGGTATGAACTCGTTTATTGGACAGAAAATAAAATACAATATGATTACCCAGAAGTAGCAGGAGTATTAGTCATAAATAACAATAATGCTTTAATTACTATGGATAAAAATATGAATTTAAATAAGTCTGTAGAGTTAATTGGTTGGGGAAGATATAAAATTAATAGTAAATTATTTCATATTGGATGGCATGATTGGAAGTTATTATTGATAGAAAATAATATTAAAACAGTAAAAAAAAAATCTCCTTGGGAAGGCATGAGAGAATATAATGTTTCTTTTAAAGGTAATAAACTAGTACTTACCTCCATAACTGGCAAACAATCTTGGGAACTAGATAAAAAGTCCTTAGTGTATAGAGATAAAGAATGGGGTGAAGAAAAAGATGAAGTTATAAGGTACTGGAAAAGAATTAATTAATTTAATTTACACTTATGAGTGTACCAAACAATATCTTCGTGATATTGAACTCCATAAGGACATTTTATACCTACCATTTTTTTATATTTACCTGTGCCTGCTGTGTAGGTATTTATTCCTCCTCCACCTTCTTCAACAACAGATTTTCTATTACGTGTTGTCCAAAATGTATCACCATTCTGATTAGAAGCAATACATCTAAAATGCACATCAGCACTTTTATCTTTATTAACTAATACATAACCTATACATTTTTCTCTACCGTAATCACCTTTATTATCTTTCCAAGCAGCATACTCACCATGATAAACTATGAATTTGCTTCCATCTGGATATTCTATAGTATTTGCATCTGCTGATGTATTTGTACCACCTACCTCATAAATATATTCTTTAGCAAAAATTTTTGATGGTAACATTAGAATGAGTAAAAGAAATATTTTCATTTTTTTAATATAATACTCTTATCATAAATATCCAAATATTTTTAAATATCGCTATAAATTCCATTAAGAATGAGATAGATTTGAAATATGAAAAAAATTATTTTTTTATGTTTTTTAATTACTACCAAATTATTAAGTGAAGGGTACAATCTTAATTGGTACCCTAAAGAAAATTCAGATAATAATGTAGTAGAAATGCCTAATAAAGATAAGTTCTCTATGTTTTTACCAGATGGAGTTTGGGAAGATAGTCTTGGAAATTATGGAAATATGTCTTGTGTATTATCAGCATTTACAACAATAAAAAAAGATGTTGATTTAAACGGATATTGTGTAGCAACAGATAATAAAAAAGATAAATTTTGGGTTAATTTATCAAGAAATTCTTTTGAATCAGCGGGTGTTGGACAAATGACTTTTATAGACGGTACTAATAAGTATAAAAATCTTACAGGAGTGGTATGTCCTTATGGAGTTTTATGGATTGATACTGAAGGTAGATCTAGAGGACAAGGAAGTATTATAAAAGTAAAGTGTTCAAAGGACAAAGAAATTAATAAAAGATTAGGGTTGTAAAAATTTTTTAATATTTAAATCTAAAAAAGTTAAAAGTAATAATTTTTTTAATTACAAGTTAAATTAGGTAATTCAAAAATACCATTTTCATCTTTAAAATATCCTTTTTCCTTCAAACAAAGGTTAAAAACTTTATAAGAAATTTTATTCTGTTGAAAGCTACCGCTACCTCCACCTCCACCTCCTCCGCCGTAAGCTAAAGCAGATGAGATAATCGACATAGTATTTAAAAAATTCTTAGTTTTATTCAGACATGATTTTTTTAAACAATAATTTATGTCTTTATTAAATTTTTTAAGGTTTGTATGGGAACCTGTATATTTTGTAGTACAGGCTGAAAATAAAATTATTGTAGCTATTACTAATATAAGTCTCATACTTTTTAAATAGTACATAAAAGTTAAATTTCTAATTATTTAATTTCTAAAAATACCTTATTATATAAATAATAGAAAATTTAGTGATTTTATTTAACAAATATAACTATAAATTCTAAAAGTAATAATATAAATTATTTTTATGAAATATATTCTTTTTTTTATTTTAAATTTTTATTTATTTTCATTAAATGCAGAAGAATATTATGAATCAAATAGTATTAATACTCTAAATATTACAAAAAAAATTATATTACCTGATGGATCTACTTATTCTACTTTAGATACACAAGGGTCCGGAACAAATAATTTGGGGCTATATGAAATTCTTAATTGTGCAGGACATAGGCTATCAAAAGAGAATAAATTATTAGAACAAGACTTTTATTGTAATGTTGAATTATCAAATAACGACTCGTATACCTTTTTTATGAAGAGATCTAGAACGGATATTGATGCAGGCATTGGATATATTGTTATAGCTGGTGGAACAAAACCTTTTGAGCAAATTAAAAATAAAAAATGTAAGTATGCAGTTAGTTTTTTTAAGGACCAAGCATATGTTAAATTAAAATGTGAAGTAGATGAAAAATTTTTAAATGATTTTAGATAATTTGAAGTTAAGAATAATTTAAATTATGAAAAAAAATGATCTAAAAAAAAATAGCTAAAGTATTAACCGCTTATATACAAAGGTTATATATAACATAAACAATTTTTATCATTACATCGGTAAGAGTTATCGCAAAGCATTTAATAATAACATCTAATGCAAAAAAGAACAATAAACGAAAGTATTAGTATAGATAGTAATAAATCTAGAACACTTATTAAAAATGAGTCAACATTTACAGATAATATAGGAAATTATGCTATTACAAACTGTTTTGGTTCTATAGAGAATACCTTAGAAAATATGTATTTTGCATGTGATAACAAGGATCAGAATAGAGATACTTATATTTCTATGGGAAAACGGAAAAAGGGTTCTACATTAGACAGGACGATAGGACAAACAGATATAATGGATGGAACGGGATTTTGGAAGAACCTTATAGGCTTTACTTGTACTTACGCAATAGAATATGTTGATGACGTATTGTTTGTACCAGGAAAATGCAAAAGTTCTATTAATTAGTAGATGTTTTCAGTTTTGTTTGTCATGATTAAGTAAATAAAATTTACAAAATGATTTAGTGCTCTTTATTAAGTGACATTAAAGATAAAACCATGGCATGAATACTAAAATAAAAATATATCAAGTAGATGCATTTACTAATAATTTATTTTCTGGTAACCCTGCAGCAGTTTGTCTTTTAGATAAATGGTTACCTGATGAAGCTATGCAATCAATAGCTTTAGAAAATAATTTATCAGAAACTGCTTTTTTAATTAAAAAAAAGGATAAATTTTCTCTTAGATGGTTTACACCTAAAGTTGAAATTGATTTATGTGGACATGCTACACTTGCAACTGCACATATTATATACTCTGAAATGAATTATAAATCGGATTATATTGAATTTAATATTAAATCAGGTGATGTTTTGACTGTTAATAGAAATGGTAACCTATTGACTATGAACTTTCCTGCATATGAACCTAAAATTATAAATCATAGTCTAGAAGAATTGTATAGAGCTTTTGGTGTTAGACCAACATCGTTTCTTTATTGTAAATATGGGTTGGTAGTTTTTAATAATGAAGAAGAAATTATTAAAATTGTACCAAACTTAAATATAATAAGAAAATTGCCTTACGATGGTATTATTGTCACTGCGCCAGGAAAAAACGTAGATTTTGTATCTCGATTTTTTGCTCCTAAACTTGGAATACCAGAAGATCCAGTTACTGGTGGAGCACATTGTGAACTTATTCCTTATTGGTCTAAGCGATTATATAAACAAAATATGATAGCAAAACAGTTATCAAAAAGAGGTGGAGTAATACATTGCTCATATTTAGGAGATAGAGTAACAATGGGAGGAAGGGCAATTACTTATTTGCAAGGAGAATTGCTGATAAGAAATAAGAAATGACTAATATCATAAGATTATTAGAAAGGAGAATTCTATGAAAATTATTTTACTTTTATTAATATCACTTTTTTCATTTAACGCATTTACTTCTAATTACGAAGTAGAATTCTTTTTTACTGCTGATGATAGAGATACGGATGTGATGAAGTTTACAGATCTAATAACTTTAAGGCAGTTTAAAGGAAAGGCAAACTGGAAAGATAATCAAGGTGGCTATGGAGTAGTAGAATGTATGGGTCATCACACTATACTCGAAAATAAAAAAACTTTACTAAAAATGTACTGTAAAGAGATTAATAAGAGTAATGATAATTTTGTCTTAATGTTTGATAGAAATTCAGAAAACTTTGATGCTGGTGTGGGAGAGTCAACTTATTTAGATGCTATTGGTAAATATAGTAAATATAAAAGTTTAAAATGTATTTATGCAGTTAATAGATTTGAAGAAAAAGGTAGTATTATTAAACAAAAATGTAAGCTAAATTAATTATTTACTTTTTATAAATATTTTTAATCATACAAGGTCAAAATGAAATATATTTTTAGTTTTTTCTTATTATTGAGCGTCAACATAAACTCTGCTGAATGGAAATCAAACAATTATGCTACTGTGATTATAACAGATAAAACTATTCTTCCAGATGGTTCTATTTATCTTAACTTTAATCAAGAAGGACAAGGAACAAGTAATTTAGGAAAATATTCTGTAAGTAAATGCTCTGGTAATAGAACGGATAAAAAAGGGAAGCTGCTGCAACTTATAGTTTATTGTGAGGTAGAACTCGATGATGGCAACAGGTTTTGGACAAAAATAAGCAGACTATCTGGAGACTCAGATGTGGGAGTAAGTAAATTTATTTTTTTAGGAGGCACAAATAAGTTTAATGAATTAAAAGGTAAAAGCTGTACATACGCTGTTAGTTATTTTAAAAATAAGATATTTGGAAACAGTAAATGTATTA
>CACMKJ010000008.1 GCA_902614225.1 Rhodospirillaceae bacterium | reverse complement strand
AAAATGACATCGTACATCTTGATCAAGTTATAGAAAACAAAGTTGCCCATCATCATATTGAATATAAGGGCAAGAAGTTTTATGTTAAAATAACAAATAAATCTTGAAATATAAGATTATACATATACTATATATAGTATGTTTAAGTATTTTATTATAATTATAAATATATCTTACTTAGTAATTTTTAATGCATTATCAGATATAAATATCATTGAAAATGGAAAGATTTTAGAGACTAAACTGTATTCTACAAATGAGGCCACTTTAATTATACATAATTCAAAAAAAATTTATGTCTGTAGCATTTCAAATAATTTGACAAAATGTATTTTGTCAAATAAGAAATATAAAATAAACTAATTAGCATCCTTGTTAAATTGATTCTTCAGAGACTCAAAAATATTATCCAATCTTTCAGAATTCGAACAATCCGCCACTAACTTAGTGTTATAACTTACACCTACAGGAATACTTGTAAAATGAAAACCTGGAAACTCATCGCTAACCACTAGCTGAACCTTGCTAGACTTTTTTAGGAACATTTCAGCTTTCTTATCTATGAATCTTGCTGTCTTGCCAGAGGGAATAGCTTTTACCATAAAAACTTTATCAAAAAATTCACATTTGTTATCTAGGGTAATTTTAACCTTTATAATTTCGTTCTTCTCTTTTTTAACTTCTAATAATTGGACTACCATGTAAATTAGTAGCAAAATAGCTACCAGTGTGAATATAAATTTATAAGCCATACTTAATTAATAAGTATAACTCAAAAATTAATAATTGTAATTTGATAGTTCCTTCAGTTTTTTAGCTTCTATACCATAAGACTTAGCAATTAAATTAGCTATAACCTTTCTTTGTTCAATAGGAATATTTACTAAAGCTTTATCCAATACACATTTTCCATCTTTGTAAGCTTTAGAAAACAAGGAGTTGTCTCCTAACCATTTTGAAATCTCACTTTTGCTCTTGTTATTAACATCTTCGTTGCAAGCTAATGAGAGATTTGTAAATAAAAAAGTAACCAAAATAACAAAAATCTTTAAATATTTCATGTTTTTTCCTTTTAATAATTTATTTTAACACGACTAAAATGATATTATAATAATATAACAAAGTTTACAATATTTATGCCAAATGTGAACAAGTTACTGAATATATTGATTTATTTCAGTAAATAATTTTACATTAATATTTGTAAATTTGTAAATTTTGTAAAATTAATAATAAAATTTACACCGCATACAATAATTAATACGGAAAATATTTTTTTTAGATTAACTTCTTCTTTAAATATGAAATAACCAAAAACTAAAGACAAAACAATACCTATCCCTCTTTTAAGAGACTCTAACTCCGCAACAAAAACATATTGTAAAGCGATTAATTGAATAAATGCAGTTAAAAACCCTAATATTATAATTAAGAAAAATATGAGATTATAATTCATCTTTTTTATTAAAGTAGATTTATATTTATTGCTATTCAAAAGTATTAATGGAAATAAAAGCAACATACCACAAGACTGTAAAAAACCATGTAGATATACACCAGTATATTTTAAACATTCCTTATCTAAAACAGGAGTTAAGCTCCAAATAAGTGAGACTATCAATATATATAATAAATTCTTATTATTTAAATAATTATAATTAATTGATAACTTTGTTTGAGAATTAAATTGTGAACTATGTAGAGTTAATGACCCTATTACTATAAAAAGCATGCCTATATATTGTATAAATACTAATTCTTCATTTAAAATTAACTTTGAGTATATTGCTGAAAAAAAAGGAGTAAAACTTAGCATTGGAATATAAATACTAATTTTTCCTGACTTTAATACTAATAAAAATAAATATAGAGATAAAACATTTAAAATTACTAAACATGCACCAATCAAAAAATAAGCACGTAAATTAATTTGTAAATTAGATATAACTAGAAAACAAGAGAAAAAGAAAAATTGAGATAAAATAATTATAAATATAACTTGTAATGCCGAATTATTTTCTACAGCCTTTTTTCTGACCACATCAAATAAAGACCATAACAAAGCGGAAAATATTGCTAATAATATACCCATATTAAATAAAAATTAGATAAAGTAATATTAAAATTGTTATGATAATTAATGGATAAATTAAATATAGTAAGCACCCCTTCATTTTACTACAGACTAAAGATATTTGGTAAATCTGTGATTTCATTCAACCAATTTTGTTTTGGTTTTTTTTTCCATTTAATATTTTTTAAAAAACTTTTTCCTTTGCTATTCAAATTTAGTTTACTATTTTCATTTGCTAAAGTTGCTAAATTATATATCCATGCTCTAAGCGTTATCCAAGGATTATATCCACCTCCTCCCATAACAATTATATTTTTTGATAAATTTTTAAACTTTTCAATAATGTATCTCATAGAATTATTAGTCAAACATAGTTTTGACATATGATCATCAATTAAACAATCTGCTCCCATTTGTAAAATTGCTATTTCAGGTTTAAATTGTTTTATTTTCATTTCTATTTTTTTTTCAAAAATATCTTTAAATTCAGTATCATTAAATCCTTCATCAACAGGGAAACTTATAAAATTATCTTTATAAAAATAATCACCGTTTCTAGGCCAAAGATTTTTTTGATGTATTGAAATAGCAAGAATATCATCATTAGATTTAAAATACTCCATAACTCCATCTCCATAATGAGCATCCATGTCGAAGTAAACTATTTTTTTAACATTATTTTTTTTAAGATATAAAATACATGTAGCTATATCATTAAAATAACAAAAACCTGATGCTTTATTTTTTTTTCCGTGGTGAGCACCTGATCCAGGAGAAAAAATATAATTAAATTTTTTATTAAGTATTAAATCAGATCCTAATATTAAACTCCCCGTTGCAACAGCATGCCTTCTATACATTTCTTTAAATATAGGATTACTTGCAGTACCTATATTAAATTTTTTCCTATTTTCAAAAGAAACTTTTTGTTTTTTTTCAGCCTGATATAAAGCAGCTATATAATCTTTCTCATGGAAAATAGATAACTGTTTAACACTAGCTATAGAACTTTTATAGTATTTTACATTGTTAAAACTTATTATTTTAGATAAATCATAAACATTAGAAATTCTTTTCTCTGTGATAGGATGATTTTCGCCAAAAAGTGAATTTCTATATATATCATTATAAATAAAGGCTACGTTCATATATATTAAACATATTGACTTTCTTAAAAAAATAAATAGTTTATTAATTGCGCTGATTTGAGCTCCAGCTTGCGAGCGCTTTATAAATACTGCTAAAGAGGTTAATAAATTCTCAACAGTATTATTTTTTTTGATCTGGAGCATTAACAGAAATGGAGATAATATGCCAAATTTAAACTTTACTAATGAAGAAACACAAGTAGTACATGCTGGCTGGCGTGCTGATCCAAGCACTAATTCAGTTGCTGTTCCTATACACCAAACTACTTCCTACCAATTTAATAATGCCCAACATGCTGAGGATTTATTTGCTTTAAAAGAGTTAGGTAACATTTATACAAGAATAATGAATCCAACATGTGATGTTTTAGAAAAAAGAGTAGCAGCATTTGAAGGTGGTGTCGCAGCTCTAGCTGTATCCTCAGGACAATCTGCATCAGCATTAGCTATTCAAAATATAGCTAGAAATGGTGATAATATTGTAAGTTCAACAGATATTTATGGTGGAACTTGGAACTTATTTGCTAATACATTAAAAGACCAAGGTATTGAGGTTAGATTTGTTGACCCAGGTGATCCTAGTGCTTTTATAAAAGCTACTGATAATAAGACAAGAGCTTATTTTGGTGAAACATTACCAAATCCAAAATTAAATATCTTTCCAATTGAAGAAGTAGCTAAAATAGGACAAAAACTTGGTATCCCATTAATATTAGACAATACTGCTGCACCTTATATTTGCAAACCTTTTCAGTTTGGTGCCGCTATTATTATTCATTCTACAACTAAATACATAGGAGGACAAGGAAGTGCTATTGGAGGAATAATAGTAGACAGTGGTAAATTTGATTGGGAAAAATTTAAAGATCAACAACCTGCCTTGAATAACCCTGACCCAAGTTATCATGGAGTTATTTGGACAGAGGCGGTTAAACCATTAGGACCTATAGCTTACATACTTAAAGCTAGAACAACACTATTAAGAGATTTAGGTTCAGCTATGAGTCCTTTTAATGCATTTCAATTTATACAAGGAATTGAAACACTGCCATTAAGAATTGAAAGGCAGTCTCAGAATGCAGCTAAAGTATCAGGTTTTTTACAAAATAATAGAAATGTCTCTAAAGTTATTTACCCTAATGGCAGTGATAAAAATAGAAAATATTTAAACAAAAATTTATATGGTAATTTAATTGGCTTTCATATCGATAAAGGGTATGAAGCATGTAAGACTTTTATTGATAACCTAAAATTATTTTATCATGTAGCAAATATTGGAGATGTTAGAAGTTTAGCTATACACCCATCATCTACTACTCACTCCCAACTAAGTAAAGAAGACCAAAAAAAAGCTGGCGTTTTTGATAATTATATTAGGCTTTCTATAGGTATTGAGCACATAGATGATATAATTGATGATTTAGATAACGCTTTAAATTCACTATAGTAAATTATAAATAAAAAGAGGGTTTAAAATACCCTCTTTTTATAAGAATGGCATTAATTTTGCTTCATTAAATATAGGAGGTTAAATTATGTTTGATGTAGAAAAAACTTTATTGTTGGCAAGAACAATTTTAAAGTTAGGTTATGCTAAAGAAGCAAAATCATTATATGAAAATTTGCTAAGCATTCAACCTAATCATAATCTTGCAAAACAGGAGTTAAAGCAATTAAAGTGTATTATATAATAAAATTATAAATGGATCCTAATATTGTATTTCATTTACTTATAGTTTTAATTATTGGTGGAGTTTTAACTTATATTTACAGAGCAAATAAGGTATTTTTCATAGTTGCTTTATTAATACTATTATTAATTGTTTTGTTAATACCAGAATTTCTGATACCTTTAGAGTTATGGGAATATTTACTAAAAAAATAAATTTAGATTTTTTTTTACTTTTTTTTATCTTTTTTATATTTTGTTTCCAAAAAATTAAATCAGAAAACTTAGATTTCGCTAAAAAAGAGTTTCTATTAGGTAATTATGAGAATGCTATTGGTATATCCTCTAAACTTAATGATATAGATTCTAAAATATTTCAAGCTAGAGCTATGTCAGTATATGCTCACTTTTTCTTGAAAGATGATGTTGCAAAAAATAAATTCCTTAAAGCTTATGAAATAGTAAAAAAAATATCCTTAAAAGAAACCCAGAATGCAGATTTATATTTAGAAGCAGCACATGCACTTGGCAGATATGGACAAAAAATTGGTATTATGTCTGCAATTACAGAAGGTATAGCAGATAGAGTAAAAACATACCTAGATAAAGCATTAAAAATTGATAGCTCTCATACTTTAGCTCATTTGTCAAAAGGCTTGTGGCACGCAGAAATAATTAATCAAGCGGGAAAAACCTTAGCTAAAGCACTTTATGGAGCTAACCAAAAAAAAGCAAGGAATCATTTTTCTAAAGCTTATAATTCAGGTAAGAATGAAATTAGTATTTTATATGAGTTATCATATGGATATTATTTGCTTGGAGAGGATGAAGATTTGATGCTAGCTAAAAAATATTTGAAAGAGCTTTCTTTAATTGATAATAAGGCTCATATTGAAAAACTTTTCAAGAAAAAAGCTATAAAATTACAAAATAAAATTACATCCTAATACTAAATAAAATATATATATTCCGTTATATATATTATGGTATTTAATCATAAAATACAAAGTACGAGTAAGAGCACACCTTACTTAAAGTCTTATGAAACTAAATTATATAGAAAAGGGAGCATCATCTACTCTAAAGGAGAAAAAATAAATTTTGTTTATATAATTTTAAATGGAGAAATAGAAAGTTTTTTAGTAAAAAATAAAACAGTAAATACCAACTTAATACTTAAAAAAGGTAGTTCTCTAGGCTTAATGGATTTTATACTTAATAGAAATTACAGTAAAACTATGCTTGCAAAAAAAACCTCAATTTTAGCATTAGTTAATAAAAATTACTTTTTAGATTTCTTAAAACCTTTCAAATATGAGTCTATTTTATTAAAAACTCTTGCTATAGACATAGATAATCAAAATAAAAACTTATGGAGTTAAATTGAAAAAAATATTTTTTCATAATGAAGCCATAATAAAACGCGGACATCCTATAATAAACTTTTTTATATTAATAAAGGGTAAAGCTAATGTTTTAAACTCAAACGGTTCTACTATATTAAAACATATTTGCAGCGGTGAGGTTTTTGGTATTGTTGATAATCTAAAAGAAAAAAAATGGAAAAATACTGTAGTTTCAGAAAACAAAAGTGAAGTACTTGTTATACCAAAAGAAACTTTAATAAAAAAAATATTTACTTCAAAGGAGTTTACAGCTTTAACGGTGGATTTACTAAAAATGGCTAAATAAAATATTTGGCAAGAAGATTGCAACTATAACTAACAATATAGGAGCAAAATATGTCAGAAACAGTTTATCAAAATTTAAAAAATAAATTAGAACAGCTTTATCAAAAAAATTTCGCAGTAGAAGTTGGGTTTTATGATGACAATGATAATTTGGAAAAAGAAAAGTTAATTCCGTTAGGTAACTATATTTATGACCCTATGCCTTCTATGAGTGAGCAGAAAATAATTGAGAGCTTATGCTCTAGATCACTAAAATAAGAATTAGTTATAATATTATTTTTCTATATTTATAACCTTATTTAATCTCATAAGTCTTTTTCGCTCAGCTGAAGAAGGAATATTTAACATTTCTCTGTATTTTGCTACTGTTCTTCTTGCTACATTAATAC
Source organism: Rhodospirillaceae bacterium (assembly GCA_902614225.1). Classification (GTDB taxonomy): domain Bacteria; phylum Pseudomonadota; class Alphaproteobacteria; order TMED109; family TMED109; genus TMED131. Next base: position 25,363 of record CACMKJ010000008.1, on the reverse strand, counting down.
CTTTATCTTTAAAAACTTTAGAAATTTCTTCATCACTATAAGGTTTTGAATCTTTTTCATTTTTTATTATTTCTTGCAATATATTTCTAACTGTTTTTGCAGCATGTGCCTCTTGATCAGTATCTCCTAAAGAACTACTAAAAAAATCTTTCATTTGAAAGATACCCCACGGTGTTTGTAACAATTTAGAGCGTGTTACTCTACTTACAGTACTTTCATGCATACTGACTGCTTCAGCTACATCTCTTAAAACTAAAGGTTTTAAATGACCTGGGCCATACTTAAAAAATGCTTTTTGCTTTTTTAAAATCTCTACAGCTATTTTCAAAGTAGTTGAATTTCTCTGTTCTACTGCTCTCAAAAGCCAACGTGCTGAGTTAACTGACTCATTAACAAACTTCTTATCATTATCTGTCTTATTGCTTTTTTTTACTTCTTCAGCAAAATCTTCTTGAACAAATAATGTAGGTAAAGTTGATTTATTTAATTCCACTTTCCAACCTTTTTCTGTGCTATTAATCATAACATCTGGAGGCTCTATCCTGAAGTCACTGTCAGAGAACTCTTCTGCTGGTTTTGGATTTAATTTTTTAATATTATTTATTTCAACAGATAAATTGTGTTCATTTAAACCTGTAATTTTGCATAACTTTTTTATTTCTCCTTTTGCTAGTAAGCTTAAATTTTCTGTAAGTTTAATATTAGCTTCATTTAGTAACTTTTTTTCTTCTAGTTGAATACGTAAACATTCGCCTAAATCTCTAGCAAAAACACCACAAGGTTCAAGTTTTTGAAGTTTTTGTAATACATTTAAGGTTGTATCTTTTTTTATATTGTTTTTTACTAAAAATTTATCTATATCAATATTAATCCATCCAGTTGGCTCAATGATATCTAAAAATAATAAAGCTACTTTTCTTTCTGCACCATCAGGAATTTCTAATAAGATCTGATCTAATAAAAAATTTCTTAGAGTTTTTTTGGGTTCTCCTACTCTATCCTCAATGTTTGATAGATCATCATACTGAAAATTAGTATTATTATTTTTATAAGGAAGCTCCCATCTATGCTCAGATTCATTGGCTTGAGCAAGAGGAATATCTTTTGATCGTTTTAAATCATTATTGTTTTTTCTTTCTAAAAAAGGATTTTTTTCTATTTCTTCCTCGATATAATTAGATAGCTCCAAATTAGAAAATTGTAATAATTTAATTGCTTGCCTTAATTGAGGTGTCATAACAATTGACTGTGAATGTTTAATATTTAATCTTTGGTTAAATTGCATAATAATCTCCTCTGTTTTTAATAATTTGATCTTTTAAGTAAAGAAAAGCAAAATTTTAATTTGACATAAGAAAATGTCATAAAATTGACCAAAATTACTCAATATTTAAGCTATTTATATTTTTTTTTATTTTTTTTTATATTATAGTGGTCAGATAAATGACTACACTTTATTACATAAAGATATGAATAATTGTAAAAATTGTTTAATTATTAGATATTTTATTATTGCTGTATTGGTAATGATTTTGGCTGCTTTGTTATTTACAGATAAAATGAAATATTTATCCTTTATCAATCCTGAAAAAATATCTTATCTTGTAATTATGTTAGGTATTTTAATTTTTTTATTCAAGCTATTTAGCTATCTTAAAAAAAAATCAACGTTCACTAACAAGTCTAACAAAGTTAGGAATATGGCCGGGAAACCTTCCAAAAGTATGTCCAGTAAAAAAGTTAACTGACCAATAAAAACCCTTAGTTTTTGACCAATTATTTTTTTCTCCTGTCCAAAAAGGTTCGTATGGTGTATTTGGAAAAAATTTATTATTGATCTTAACCTTATCACAAGACATACACACTAAATTTTCCAGTTCTTTTCTGGTAGGCAATCTCCACGAACCACCTAGTTGATTATTAGCTTGAATAATAACCTCATCAATTTGATTCATTTTTAGTTTGATGGCTTTTCCGTCACAACTATTTGTTTTCAAGTTCCACACTTGTCCTACACTACACCTAAGCCATAATATATTTAGTTTTAAATCATGAATAATATGATCTTTAGCATAAAAAGCATCGTTTGCCTTAAGCTTAATACTAGAAAAAAATATTAAAATTATTATAATGTATATTATATATTTAGACTTTTTATTTTTATTTATTATCATAAATGGTCTATAACTTGCAATTATTTATCTAATTAATATAATTTGGTTAACTGAGAGGGTCAACAAATATGGATATAGCATCATTAATAGGTTTTTTAGGAGCAATGGGTATGATAGCAGGAGCAATGATTTCTGCTGGTGGTTTAGGAATGTATATAGATGTGCCTTCAATGTTGATTGTTTTTGGAGGAACTTTTTTTGCTGTTATGTATAGATGTGAATTACCTCAGTTTTTAGGAAGCTTTGGAGTAATGGGAAAAGTATTTATGCCAGGAAAAAGAAATGTTGAAGAATTAATTTCGAGAGTTTCTGAACTTGCTACAATTGCTAGAAAAGACGGTATGATGGCACTTGAGGGGCAAGAAGTACCGGATAAGTTTTTTGAAAAAGGCTTACAAATGTTAGTAGACGGGGCAGATGAAGCTAAGCTAAATGAACAGTTACAGTTAGAACTTGCAGCTATGAAGAAAAGACATGAAGCTAATCATGCCGTTATTGGGTCCTGGATTGATATTGGTCCTGCTATGGGTATGATAGGTACTCTTGTAGGATTGGTTGCTATGCTAGGAAATATGGCTGATCCTAAAGCTATAGGTCCTGCTATGGCAGTTGCTCTTTTAACTACCTTGTATGGTGCTATGTTAGCAAACGTAATTTTTTTACCAATGAAATTAACTTTAGAGCAAAATACACAAAAGGAAATAGTGTTCAGAGAAATGATAGTAAGTGCTTTAAGGGCTATATCTAGAGGAGAAAGTCCTAGAAATATTCAAGATCAACTTTTAGCTAACTTACCACCTAAGCAACAAGAAAAAATTGAAGCTGCAGCTGCAGCTAATTAAAGAAGGGTAATTATGGCTGTATCAAAAGAAGCTGAAGAAGTAGTAGTAGAAGACGCTTTTACGGAGGATGATTGCCCAAAATGTCCTCCCGTTGGAGCCCCTGCTTGGATGTCTACCTTTGCAGACATGGCAACTCTACTAATGGCTTTTTTTGTATTAATATTATCATTTGCAGAATTTAATGTGCCTAAATTTAAACAAATTAGTGGTAGCCTTAAAAATGCTTTCGGTGTTCAGAGAGTTTTGCCTGTTGTAGAACAACCAAAAGGAACTACTATTTTAAGTTTAAATTTTAGTCCATCACCTTCTCCATCAGTACAAGAAACAGTTAGGCAGAAAACTACACTAGAAGAAGAACCTAATTTAGATCTTCAAACAAAAGATAAAGATGAAGACTTTAAAGATGATACTAAAGAATTGGCTAAAGCTGTTGAAGAAGCAGTAGCTAGAGGAGATATTGATATTCAAGTTTTAGGTAAAAATGTTGTCTTAAACTTTACTCCTACAGAAGCAGAGGAAAAAGAATTGCCTCAATTATTGCAAGAAACATTAAATGCTATTGAAAAGGCAAAATCTGCTGCTGGAAAGTCAGAAAAAGATGTCTTAGTAGGAGGTATAGAAGATAAACTAGAGCAAGTTGCCAAAGCACTTGACTCAGCCCAAGAAGCATTAGATAAGCAAAATAAAGAAAAAGAGGAATTTAAAGATGCGACTGAAAAAGCTGATCTAACAGAAGAATCGTTAAAGGTAGCCTTAAAACAAGAGATTGGTCAAGGTCTTGTAACTGTAGAAAAAAAAGAAGATAAAGTTATAGTAACAGTTGGAGCTGGAGGAGCGTTTCCTTCTGGGACTGCTCAACTAACACCTGCAGCAAAGAAAATTATGTCTAACATTGCAGAAGTTAATAAAAAAGGTAATAGTAATATAAAAGTTACAGGCCATACAGACAATGTTCCATTATTATTTGGATCGCAATATAGAGATAACTGGGATTTAGCAGCTGCTAGAGCTGCCTCTGTAGTACAAAGTCTTCAAGAAACTAATGTGATAGATGCTAAAAGACTAATTGCTACAAGTAAAGGAGAAACACAGCCTGTGGCAAGCAATCAAACTAGACAAGGTAGAAGTAAAAATAGAAGAATAGAAATTGAAATTAACTATGGAAAATAAAAACCATATAATGATGTATAACACTCGCTACTTAAACAATGGTAAAATAGCACAAAATTTTACAGTCAAATCAACCCAAATTAAAAGTACTAAAATTAAAAATATGAATGTAACAAATGGAAAATTGTTTACTCAAGAATTAACTATTGCTTTACAAAAAAATAATATTGAAAAATCTAATATAAATAGAAATGACAATACTAACCTCTCATCTTGGTTGTTAAATACATTAAATCCAATTAATCACCTGCCTATAATCAGCACTTTAAATAATATGGCAAATAAAACTGGCAAATCATTAGATATTGTTCAGTCTGCTATTGGTGGAGCCATATATGGCGGCGGTCCTATGGGATTAGCAAAAGGAATAGGAGGATGGTTACTTAATAAACTAATGCCTACAAATAAAGTAGCAATCAAACCTAAATCTACAAAAGAATCAAATATTACAAATTCTATCTTAAAGGAAAATAATAAATTAATAGAAAGTTCAGGTAATGCTCGGAGTTTTATTAAATCCTCAAAATCAACAATTGAAGATACAAAAGAACAGCTTCATGCCCCTAGTTCCATTTCAGTAATAAAGAAAGAATCTATCTATCATAATTTTTATAATTATCACTCTATAGAACAAAAACAAAAAAGTAATGTAATAGACACTAATGCATAAATGATATGTGCTATTTGTAATGGATACAGTAAAAAAAAAATACTTAGCAGGCTGTCATTGCAAAAAAGTATTATTTGAGTTTGTTTCTCAAATTAAAGTAAAACTAATTAAATGTAACTGTACTATATGTAAGCCCTTAAGATACTTGCACTTAATAATTCCCCATGAAGATTTCAAACTAATTAGCAATAAAAAAAATATTAAAAGCTACCAGTTTGGCACAAAAAAAGCCAAACACTTTTTTTGTAAATTTTGTGGAATAAAAAGTTTTTACCAACCCAGATCCCATCAGAATGCATTTAGTATAAACTATAATAGTGTGGAAAATCCTCCAAAAATTAGTCAAATTATAAAATTTGATGGTAGTAATTTTGAAAAAAACTTGGATTTTATCAAATCTATATAGTATCGCCTTTCATAAAGTTATCTATTTCTTGATCACTCAACATACAGCAACTTGTCACAAAAGATTCTTTTTTTTCTAAATCACTTAATCTGTCATCAGAAAAGCTAGGCTGTAAATACATAACACAGCTTACAGGAACTATTTCTGTATAATCTTTTATTATTGCTTTTTTTTTATTTACCATATCTTTAACAAAAAGATCACTATTGCTATAAATCTTTACTTTTTCGCCATTTAGCTCTATTCGTTCTACGATAACTACTTTTTTATTTGGATCCTTAAAAACTTGCTTCACTGATCCTGTATATAAATGCGTTTTAATAACCTTCTTAGCAGCATCATTATCTGTTTCGTCCCATATATATTTCTGTAGCCTTGGTGGTAATCTATCAAAGGCATCATTATCAGGAATATATAATACTTTTTTAAATTTAGACTCTTTAATAAAAAGTTTTTCATAATTAGCTTTCTTTATTAATTTATAAAAGTAGCTGTACTTATCTGATCCTTTTAAGTAACTAAGTACTCCTTCATGCTCATTTGAATAACTTTTACTAATTAAAAATATAATACATAGTATAAATAAAAACTTAATAAATTTCATATTCTCCTCCCTAAAAATATTAATTTAAATTAATTAAATTTAATATAGAAATTTTTTTTCTAACATTTTTAAAGTATAAGTTTAAATTAAAATTATTGTTATTCTTTTTTTTAGTAAATATTATTTTCGTATACGCAACTATTCCGTTTAAAGTATCAACAAATAATGGAGTTATGCTTTCTACAAATAATCCTTTTTTAAAAAATAATTTTAAAAAAATATCAGCATTTTCTTCATTTCTAAGGGCACTTATAGATATTATTTTAGTATTTAAATGCAAGGATTTTTTTAATAGATCTAATATAGTAGATAACTCTTCTCTATTTAAGGTACAAAAACACTGTGTATCGGTTATAAAATTGAACTTATATTTAGTTAAAATATTATAATCGTGAGATAAAACTAGATTATTATATTGCTTAAAATTAATTATTTTAAAGGCTTGTAATATAGAATTCCTGCTTTTATCAAATCCTACAAAATTAGAATTAGAAAATACTTTAGCGTAAAATGAAGTTAAATACCCTGAGTTACAACCAATATCAAGAATGTTTATATTTTCTTTAAGTTCATTTATTACAGATAGTCCACTATTTAGTATTTCATTTGATTTCATTGAGTGTGCAATTAACATCAATTTTTTTTGTTTTGCTATCAAATCATAAAAGTCATCACCCAAACTATAACTATTACTATTTAAATTTTTTTCCAAAAACCTTATATATTTTTTTTTAGTCACAGTAGAAATTTTACTTTTTTCAAAGCAGTCTTCTTGCCAAAGGTAATATTGATCAAAATTACTAAAAAATCTAAACCCAAAATCAATAAGGTGTTTCTTTAAACAATTTTTTATTTTATTTTTACTTTTCAATAATATTATTCTTTATAATCTATAGTATAATAGAAGTCTTTTTGAAGATTTTTTATACTTATTTCTTTTATAGCATCTATTTGTAAAAAATCATTGCTTACAACACTTTGATAATCAAAAAATCTTGAATTATTAATAACTTTTGTAATTTTAATAGTAATCCTAGAATTCTTGTCAAAGTATTTTTTTATTAGTTTTTATAAATATAAAATATATTTTTTTCTAAAAATTCTACATTTTCTAATCTTATCCATTTATTTTTTTCTCTTTCATAACTCTTATCCAACCCTATTAAAGACTTTTTTATTATCAGCATAAAAAATAATACAATAGATACCCTACATTAGAGTACAAGGAAAATGAAAAAAAATAAATTGCAGTTAGTTAAAAAAATAGATATCTCAAGTCCATAATCACTATATATCTATTATTTTAGTATTTAAAAAAATATTTAAATATTTTCTTGTTCATCTTCCTTTAAGAGAAAGTCTCTTGGTGTACACTTTTTAAAGATCATTTGGAAAAATAATCCTTCTTTGCATAACTGATCTTTTCTTATTTTACTGTCTTGCCTTATTATAGTCACAATAAAAAGTATAATTAGAAGGCTATAAAAAAAATATCTCATGAAAAAGGCTCTTAATTATAAAAACACGCCTTTATTTTTACAGACATGGTCTAATACTGCATAGGAAGTACTGCCAATACTAGGAAACTGCCATCCTGAAACTAACTTTGATGGATTACCTGGCTTTACAAAATCTTTTCCCATCGACATTTTATGATAAGATACTTTCATCCATTTAAACTTAAACGCTTCACATTCTGCCTTCACATAAATTTTAGCAGACATATCACCATATTCATCTCTTTTATTATAATTAATTAATTGCCAAAAATAAATATAACCTTTATTTTCATTTAATTTTATCATATCAACAAAAAAAATATGCCCATTCTCTCCTTTTGTTATTTCAGTCCAATCTTTGGCTTTAGTATTTAAGCAAAATAAAAAAATAAGTAGTAGAATGAGTGTTAGTATTAAATTCTTCATAAGTTTAAATCTAAATGAATTGTGCTATTTTAGTTTGCGTTTAATTCGCCCTGCTGCCTTTCCCAATGATTTGATTAACTCGCCCTGCGAATTCAATTCTTGAGCATTAGATATTCCAGTCTTTACTTTATTTCTGAGGTTTTCATCTGTGGCTAGCTTAAAAGCTAGTTTTTTAATAGCTGTTTTAAATAGTATATTTATCATTTTTAAATTATTATAATTAAAAATTTAATAAAAAATAGCTTAAATTTTTTTAATTTTCTGAACTAAATATACCCTTAAAAAATGATGATACGCCAGAGGTAATTTTACTTCCTGTCTTAATAGTACCACTAATTACCTTACCAGTACCACTAACTATTCCATCTGTTATTTCTACTGTATCATCTATAATAACATTTGTATCTTTAGCTACTGAGTCAATAAAATTTTCTGTGCCTGATTTTAAACCTTCTTTAACTTTTTTACCAGTATCTAAGATTTTATCTGAGCCAGCTTTAAAAGTATTTTTTACTTTTTTTCCTTTAAGAAAAGCATTACATTCAGACACTATTTTATCTACTACATTATTATTTTTAAATTCTAAAGAATTATCATTTCTAATTTCTATTATTTCTAGACAATCATCAGGAAATTCTACCTGCATTAAGCCTGCATCTTCTTCAGCGGAGTTTACTTTCTTATAGTAAAGAGTTTCAGCATAAATAAATGTATTTAGAATTAGAATAGTAATAATTATTAAATATTTCATGATACCTCAAAAGTTATAGTAATATTTAAAGTTTATCAATTCTGATAAAACACAGCAAATAAAATTATTATCTTTAAATTTAGTATAAAATATACTAAATTTTAAAGACGTTCATCTATCTAGACGGAAGTAAGGCTTCTAGCCTGAAGGAACGCATTACATTCGTTCATCTCTTCAAGAGACGGAAGTAGGTAATGGTACCGAAGGAACGCACTAACTTTTTTAATTTTTTAAGAAAGGAAGTGAATTATGGATAGAATGTCTTTATATTACTTTATAAAAGAAAGACAAGCCATCGAGAATAGAAGAAAGTTATTTAAACTTTTATCTATTTTCAGTTCAAAGCTTTTTAAATAATAAGGATGATGGGGTAGCATATGCTACCTCATCTAATTAATTCATTTTAGTTACTCTGATTAAGTTTCCGTCTTTATATAATCTCTTTTCTTTAATATTTCCTTTTCTATCAAAAAAATAATATTTTCCTTCAATTTTACCATTATTATAAAAACCTAAATTTTTTAGTTTTCCATTTTCATGATATTCTGAGAATTCTCCATCAACTTTTCCATTAACATAATTTTTCTTACTCTTTATTTGTTTAACTATATTAAATTCATATTCATGATAAGAAATATATTCACCTTCAAGAATATTATTTTTATAATTCTTTTCTATATGTATTTGACCATTCTTATAATATTCGACATACCTGCCTTCTAACTTATTATTCACATAAAAACTTTTACTGTAGACTTGACCAAAACTAAAATAATTAAAAAACTCACCATTAAGTTTATTTTCATTATAATATTTTTTACTCAATAGATTACCATTTCTGTAATACTCTAATGATTGTCCATTAAGTTTATTTTCTCGATAGCTTGACTTACTAAGTATTTTACCGTCTTTATAAAACTTTAAAAAAACTCCTGTTTTTTTTCCATTTATAAAATTTCCTGTTATATTACCAGTTACATTTCCTGTAAAAGACTTTTTAGAATTATTTTTATAATAAATACCATCAACTTTTGATAAATCTTTATATTCTATATCAATGCAAAATGTATGTTTTGAGAAAGTGAGAAATATAAATAAAAAAAATAACTTCATCTAAATATATACAGTAAAATTAATTATGAATATAAATATATAAGACTAAAACATTATTGACTAGAATTACATTTTTCAACAATGAAAAGTGCTTTACTCAAATAATCTATAGCATAAGTACAGCTGGTGCCAATATATTTTACCCATTTTCCTGTACCAGAAATTATAATACTACTGCCTACTCCAGCAGAAAAGTCAGTATCTCTTTCGTATTTATGCGTAAACTTATCTTCATTTTGATCTGTATAATTACAATACATTTTATAATCTATAATATTATTTTTTTTATCAGATACTATAAGGCCTAAACATTTAGATATTCCATAATTACCTATACTATCCTTCCAAGTTGTTTGATTTTTATAATTAATAACCTTATTATTATCATACAAAAACTCCTCTGTCTCACTAAAACCTGAACCTTCTCTTTTAAAGTCTTCAGCGCTTAGAAATGAGTTGAAAAAAACTAGTCCTATTATGAGTTTTATAAATTTCATTTTTTTTTAATTAATATTCAATTATTATCAATCTATATAAAGTGTAATTTGTTGCTCCGTTAATCATAAATTTTTAATATAATAATTAAAGCATAAATGAATATATATATTATTCTTAAGATATCATATAATAAATTTATTAACATAATTATAAATTAAATATACAGAGAGGTATTTTTATGTTTTATGGGCAGAGTTTCTTAATACTTAAAAAAAAAACTGCAAAAGAATGGAAATACTATACTAACCACAGTTTTATAAAAAGACTTTCAAATAATACTCTTCAAAAAAGTAAATTCATTAATTACTTAATTCAAGATTACCTATTTCTAATTCAATTTTCAAAGGCATGGTCTTTAGCAATAGTTAAATCGGAAAACTTAGAAGAAATGAAAATCTGTTCTAATACAGTAAACGGTTTAATAAATTTTGAAATGGATTTACATATTAATTTATGCAAAAGCTATGGTATAAAAAAACATACTTTAGTTAATGCAACTGAAAAAAATAAAAATATTGCTTATACTAGATATGTACTTAATTGTGGTCATTCAGGAGATTTTTTAGATTTAATTTGTGCTCTTATGCCATGCGTTCTTGGCTATGCTGAGATAGGTTTAAAAATTAAAAATAGCAAACCATCAAATCAAATGTATCAAAAATGGATACAGACTTATTCAAGTGAAGAATATCAAAATATTTCTCAGGAAGTGGGTAAGCTTTTCGATAATGCAATAAAATTAAGATTAGGAAAAAACTATAAAAAAACATATAAATGGAAAAAATTAATTAATATATTTAAAACCTCTACTTTATTAGAAACTGATTTTTGGGAAATGGCCTTAGAATAGGCTCTTTTTATTTAAACTCAATCAAAATATTATTTAGGGACTACGCTAAAAATTTTTTATAAAGTGTTAGTTAATTTTACATTTTTGATTAACAATTGCATTTTTCCCAAAAATTTTAGACGCATAAATACATTTTTTATCAACAAGTTTATTATATTTTTTTTCACCATATAAGTAAGTTGTAGTGCCTACCCCAGCATCAGTTTGATCTGAGTCTCTTGCCAGTCTTAACCAAAACTTTAAATTATTTTGATCTACGGCATCACAAAAAATATCTAGATTAGTGCTTCTCTCTTTACTTTCTAAAATTCTGCCATAACATTGCATATTGCCATAATCACCATAAGAGTCCTTCCAAACCCCAGTTCCACTTACATGATAATACATACTTTTATCTGGAAATTTTATAATTTCAAAATTATTTGTAAAAAACATTTCAAGTTTATACTCCTCAGCTTTTAAACTAATAGAGTTAAAATAAAATAAGAAAACTATCATTACTAATTTATGCATCATGCCATGTTATCTATCTTTTTTACTATTTCAATACTAATAAAATAAAAGTATTTTTTCAGAGACGAAATATAGTTTTATTCTTAAATAAATTTACAATCTTTCTATAAATTTTAAATACTTATACTCTTCTATATCACAAATTGTTGAAGTAAACCAAATTGATTTATTAAGTTTAACAGCATATTTGCAATCAGATCCTGATAAATACTTCCATCTTCCTGTTCCTCCTATAATAAAAACCCTTCCTACTCCTGCATCAATATCCTCTGTTTTTCTAATCAAAGATGCCCACATTTTGTCATTATTTTGATCAACAAATTCGCACGTTAAATCTAAATCTGCTGCACTATTAATTTTTTTAAAAACCCCTAAACAATCCATGCCTCCATAAAGGTCCAAATCTGTTTTAAAATTACCTTCTGTTTTATATAAAATAACCTTGTTTTTTTCATCTAAACTCATTACTTCGTATTCTATGCCTCTTCCACTCCCTTCCATTTTAAATACGATATCTTTAGACCAACTGTTATAAGTAAATAACAAACAATATATAATGATTGCCCTTAACATTTATTGATTTAATAATTTATCATGCATGTCTTTTGTGATCTTACATTTTCTAATACTAAATGTTCTATTTTCTAAATATTTAATTGAATATAAACATTCGGCTCCAATTAAAAATTTCCATTTTTTTTGACCCTCGATAAATTTTACTTTTCCACTTCCTGCATTAAGCTCATTTCCTGCCCTACCATTATATTGAGTAAAAATGTTACCCTCCTGGTCTTTAAGTCTACAATAACTATCTAGTCTGATAATTATTTTTTTTGAATCATACTTGATACTTGTTAAACAATAAGAAGTACCATAATTCCCATAATTATCAGTCCACTCTGCTTCATAAACATTGTGGGTAAGTTTACTATTATCTAAAAATACCATTTCATTCTTTTCAAATGATCCACTAAAATTATAAATTAAGTCATATTCTTTAGAATATGAGTTCTTCAAAATAAAAAAAAATATGATAAAAAGAATATTTTTAACAATAATCACTATTTTAGAATCTCTGAAAAGATTGACATTATAAATATTTATATAAAATTTTAGAGAATATATTCATTTTAAATTTACTCCCAAGAAACAAGTAAAAAGTATTTTTTACTAAACAATATTTGTTTAAAAACTTTCTACTCTCTTTCCCAGTTTACAATAACTTCGCCATCATTAAACTCTACAATACCATCCTGAGATTTAACAAAATCAGTAAGCATTTTTTTTGTTCTACTACCTGTTTTAAGAAAATCTTCTTTTGACTTATATAAACCATAACCTGCAAGTTTAGCCTCTCCTGTTTTAACAACTAAATGTTGGAGCATAAGTGTATCCTCTTGAAATCTTTTAACAAATACACTCTCAAGCATAGCAATATAAGCATCCATTTTATCCTGAGAGGGAAATTTCATAATTCCGATTCTTAAGAACATATAATTAGTTTATTTATTAAATTAAATTTTACAATAGGTAAATTACATAAATAATTTTAATTATTAGCTACTATTTTATAGATATTATCTTGCATAACAGTAAATTTTTTTGTTGCAGCAAGTGCATAGTTGCACTTTTTTTCAACTAAATTTTCAAATTCTCTAATTCCCGCTATAATAAGAAACATGACACCTCCACGAGCATCAGTGCCTGAATTTTTTCTAATTGCTTTTCCCCAAAATTTATTTTTTTATCCTTTTCTAGTACAAATAATACATTAGTATCTAGTAGATTATTATTCATATCAGCCTCTCTTGTTCTATGGCTAGTATATCTCCAAATTTCCCTTATTATGGATCAATCCTCCCTTACCAAAAACAATTTAAAATATGCTTCAGTCAGGAAGGTCAATCGTAGTTGGTTGTACTAAATATAATTCTATATTTATAGATATCATCTGAAAATAAAAAATGAATAATAAAATTCAAAAGTAAAATTAAAATAATTTTCATAATTACTTGATCAAATATTCTTTCACTAATCTATTACATCAATTATTTTTCACATTTTGTTCTAGAATGAAAAGTATCTTTATAATATGAAACAGCATAAATGCATTTTTTGTTTAATAAATTCTGATATTTTCCTGTAGCAGAGACTATAGAAGCCTTTCCTACGCCTGCATCCCACTCGGAGTCACTTCTTTTTGGTACTAACCAAAAAAAATCTCCATTTACATCTTCTGCTTCACATAGGACCAATTCACTGTCACTTCTTTTACCATCCTTATTCATCATAATACTTCCTTTACAGAAAACACTTCCATAATTATTTAAATTGTCATTCCAATTACCCTTACTACTTAAATGAACTAGTTTATTTCCGTTATTCATAACTATTTCATCATTTTGATAATAACCTCTTACATCTATTATTATATCTTGCGTAAAAGAAGAACTAATTACATTTAAAATTAAAAATGTTAATAAAAAAGATTTCATATTTATATTATATTAAATCTTTTTTTCCTGTCCTCATTTTTTATAAGATTTTAAGAAAAAAAGTATAATTAAGTTTAATCATCTAAATTAAAAACTTGATGATTTTGAAGGATAATAAAAATTTATACAAAATTTTCTTTTAAAGACTAGCTCTATAAAGTAAAGTAAAACTTATATAAGGTAGTATTTATTATGAAAATTTTAATACTTATAGTAGCTCTTTTTTTATTTAGAACATCTATATCAAGTAGTTTTGAGTTAGAGATCTACATGCATGTTACAGATCAAAGAGAAATAAATTTTCCTAATGGTAATAAATATATACAATTAGAGGGCTCAGCTAATTGGAAGGACACTCAAGGTGACTATGGCGTGATAAATTGTCTTGCCACCATAACAACGAAAAATCAAAAAAATTCTGATATTCTACAAGCTTTTTGTGAAGCAAAAAATCAAAATGAAGAAAAGTTTTGGTTAAATTTAAATAGAACTTCAGATATGGAAATAGGAATTGGAATTGCCACATATATTTACGGAGATGGTAAATATAAATCACTAAAAGGAAAAAAATGTCCTTATGCAGTAAACTACTTTGAAGATAGAATGTTTTATAAACAAAAGTGCAAACTATAAAAATAGCAATAATAATAAATTTTTTATTATTTTTAAGCTATCCTCTTCTACTTGTATAAATGAGAGTGTAAGTAAATTTACTAACTATGAAAAAATTTCATATCCTAATTTTATGAGAAAATTTTCTCATGTCTTTATTTTTTTGATTTATTTCTTTATCTATTATTAAAATTACTTTGTTATTCATATTATTTAAAAATATTTTAATTTAGATCTTATAAATTATTTTTATATTTATTATATACCTCTTTACTAACTGGACATTTAGTCTTAGCAAAAGCATTATTTTTCAAATAACTTATGGCAAAGTTACACTCTGTTCCAATAAAAATTTTATCATTTCCTGTTGCATCAACAACTATTTGCTTTCCTGCTCCAGATTGTAAATCAGCAGATTTTCTTTTAGATAAAATATATTGCTTATCTCCCTTTTGATTTATTGCTTCACATAGGTAATTAATTGAAGATATAGTACCTTCTTTTTCTAATAAACCTTTACATGTCGCTGTTCCATAATAACCTATATTATTTGTCCACTGATAAGTTCCTTTTATCATTAAAAATTGATTTCCATTAGGCAATTGATAACCTTCATTTTCTATAATGCCTGTAATAGTACTCTCAATATAAAATTCTGCATAAAGTTTAGTAGTAAAAGTAAAGAATAAAGAAAATATTATTAATTTTTTCATTATAAAATATTACAAGAATTTTTTGTTGTTGTCCTGTACTTTAAAAATATATTAAGCAAGTAAATAATTTATGATTTAGAATATTTTTCCTAAAACTACTAATTTAACAATCATTTTAAATCTATTTCCTTGCTCCCATTTCTTCAAAAACTCTTGAAAGCTCTTCTGATATTTTACACTTACTTTTATAAAAATTAGTTTCCTTTAAATATTTAACAGCGTACGTACACTTTTTACCTATATATAACTCTTTCTTTGGTATTGTGGCGTCAACTATTTCAAAAGATCCTACTCCGCTTGTTTCTGACTCTGACTGTCTTTTACTTATAGTCCATATTTTATATCCATTTTTATCTTCTGACTCACACATAAAATATAGCTCTACCTTTTTAAATTTTTTATTCATTATCCCCATACAACTTGTAAATCCATAGTTACCATAATTGTCAGTCCAACTTCCATTAGATGTAAAACTCGAAAATTTACTTTTATTTTCTAATTGGAATGACTTAATTACAGTGTCATCTGAGCCTGTTATTATGTATTCCTTTTCATCTTCAGCTTTTAAAGAAGAAATTAACATGGTTATTAAAATAATAATAAACTGCATATTTTATTGTATTTTAAGTTTATTGAATATCTCTTCAGATATTTTACACTTAGCCTTGAAAAAATCTGAATTTAAAACTTTATTAACAGCATATATGCATTCAGTACCAATAAGACTTTTTAATTTACTGGATGCATCTATAAATATTGAACGCCCTACTCCTGCTTGATTTAATTCTCCGCTTCTTTCTGACTTTGACCAGATTTTGCTTCCGTCTTGAAAAATTATTTCACAGAATACATTTAGCTTTAATAATTTATCATCTTGCATTTCCCGTATACCATTACATTTTGATTGACCATAATAACCTAAATTATTTTTAGTATGCCCTTCTAAATGAAATGCTATTATTTTCATCCCATTATTTAAATTAAATACCTGATCATTAGTAATTTTACTTGCACTATCAATTATAAGGGTTTTTGCACTAGTGAGATGTAATAAAAAAAAATAAAAAAATATAACTATAAAAATTCTCATATTTTTATTATATAAAAAACTTCAGCACTGTCCTCATAATTATATTTTATGTGAAAATTTTTAGTTTAGTTAAAAATCTACAAATTATTTTCAACTATATGTTTTATTTATTAAAAAATAATATTAATTAGAAAACTTACATTTTTGCAAGGCAAATAAGACATCATCAACATATTTTACTCCATAAATACATATTGTGCCAATCAAGCTTTTCCATTTCCCAGACCCATCAATTATTGTTTGTTTACCTACGCCAGCTTTAGCATCTTCTGATTTTCTTGTACCTTTGGTGAAAAATTTATCATTATCCTGATCGCTTACTTCACAGTAGTATTGAAAAAAGCTATCTTTTTTATCTTTAGACTCAATTATTCCATAACAAAAACCTTTACCATAATTACCTAAACTATCTTCCCATGTACCATTTTGAATAAAATTGTTAACTTTTCCTCCACTTGGGAAGTTAATAGTTTTTGATTCCATAAACCCAGAAAATTTAAATGTCCATTCTTGTATTTCATCACAGAAATTTTTTTGAACTAATAAAAATATAATTATTATTAAAAAATTCTTCATTATTAATCATATTTAAAAAAATATTATATGTAAAATTTAAAATACTTTAGTAATTTAATTATAAGCTTTAATACTAAAAAATATATTTTATTGGTTTTGATAATTATTAGAAATTGAAATTTATAATATAAATATCCTTTAAAACAAAACTATTACTTGTGTTTAAATTCAAAAAAAATAATTTATTTTGATGTTTCAAGCAAAAAGTATAATATTTTTTTATGATATTTTATAAAATTATAATGTTTATTTTTAGTTTTGTTTTTGCATTTGCAACATTTTCAAAGGAAATGATAATTCAAGGTAGTGCATCATATATACTTGATACTTTTACATATTCTAATAATGGTACATATTCAATTTATAAAGGAGAAGGTTCATGGACAAATAATTTAGGGGATTATGGACATATAAAATGCATGGGACCTATAGAGAAAAATTCTAGTTATTTTAAATTAGACCATATTTATGAGTATATAAATCAAGATAATGAAAAGATGTGGCACAGAGTTAATAGAGAAGGTAATCAAGATGCGGATGCAGGCGTTGGTAAGAGTATTATATTTGATGCTACAGGAAAATACAGGGAGTTTATTGGGATTAGATGCTCTTATGCAATAAAATATTTAGATAATAAAAACTTTGCACATAATAAATGTAAACTAAATTAGTTAAAACTGACTTATTCTATTAATTTTTTAAATAATTCATCCGATACTTTACAAATTGACTTACCAAATACCATATCTTTCGTTCTATTAACAGCATAAGTACATTTAGTACCAATCAACTCATCTTTATACTTGCTAGTAGTATCTATTATAGTTGATACACCTACGCCTCTCTCTATTTGACTTCCCGTTCTTTCAAACTTCCTCCAGGTTACTTGATTATTTTGGTCAACTAACTCGCAAATCACATCAAGAAAATAAACTACATCATTTTCATTTTTTTTTATTAATCCTTTGCATTCATTAGAACCATAATTACCTATACTATCAGTCCATTGCCCCTCATGATTAATAATAATGTATTTAGATTTGTTTGTGAAAATAAATTCATCATATTTAACTCTTGAATTACTCTGCATTTCAATTTCTGCAGAATACAAATTAGAAAATAAGAAAAAACATAATAATAGTACTAAATTATTTTTCATATAATGATTATATAAAAAAAATTCCTGATGTCCTTATATTTTTCTTTCAAAAACCATTGCTTTAAAAATTTAATGTAAAATTTTTATATACATTTTTTAATATATATACTGTTAAAATTCTAATTAATTACTATATGTTTATATTATAAAAAAATGAATCAGGGAATATAAATATGTTTGCTTTTGGATTTATAAGAGGAGCTATCCTAGGAATTTCTCTAGGATTAATGTCAGGTTTAATTGCTAAAAAAATATGCAAGAAAAAAGGTAAAATGAAAAAAAATAATACTGACGAGAAAAAATCTTGACCTATTTAATTTAGTTTAGGATTTTACAGTTATTAGTTTTGATTCATCCTCAAAAAAATTTATAATACATCTGATAACTTTACTAATTCTTTCCTCTTCGGTTTTATAATCATCAAAATTATTATTAATATAAATTTTTTTAAGTTGCATAAAAGTGTTTTCATCTAATTCAATTTCAAATTGAGGTTCAGATGCGAAGCAGCCCCCACTACACTTTTCCTTTACAGTGCTAAAAATCAAATCATTTTTATTTAAATTTAGTGCAGACTCAATGCATTTATTTACTATTTCTTGATCACTTTTAGCTAAAAACTTTTCTTTAAGATCACTGATTGCTTTTAAATGTGGTTCTTTAAGTAGTAAATTAAATTTTATCATTATTTATCAACACTATAGCATTTGATACTTTATTTCTAGTCAATACTTTAAAAACATTCTAAATTAAATTTTATAATTAATAAGTGCATTATCCATTATTTTAATAGGCCCTTTATATTTATCTCTTTGCTGCACCTTGCTTTCAAGATACCTCCACTTCCAACCCATTCAACTGCATAAGGGCAGCTTATGTTTTTTAACCTAGAGTATTTAGAGGTACCAGACAAAAAGGTCATTTTTCCAATTCCTAACTCTTGCCCTGAAGAAGTTCTATCTAATTTAGTCCAAAACTTCTCATCTTTATTATCTTTAGCTTCACAATACCCAATTAGTTCAATACCCTGCATGCTATCTGAAAATAATGAAACAACACATTTCATCTCTCCATAATTTCCTAAATTATCTTCCCATATTCCTGAAGAAGTAAATGAAAAAAAATTTGAATTATCTGGTAATACTATCTTGTCGCTCTGTTTCTCTTCGTTGTACCATTTAAAATTATATATATCAGCAAATACATTTGTATTAAACATGAATAAATAAAATATTAATGATTTTGTTCCTTTAATTATACTTACCATAAATCTATTTTCCTAATATTTTAAAAATATTTTTAGTTTTACTCAAAAAATAATTAATCACTTATTTTTTTCTACTTTTCCAGGTTCCTCCATATTGATAAGAGTTTTTAAATTTTTTTTTAATATCTTGTAAACAATATTCACAAACAAAAAACCAACTTTTATAGACTCTGCTTCTTTCTAAGAAAATTTCATCATGTCTACAACGATATAATATTTCCTTATCTCTATTACAACTGTAACATTTTTTTTTTCTGTATCTCAATAGATTACTACAATAATTTTTTTATTTCACTCTCAAAGTCAGGGAAATATGATGTTATAACATTTAGTTCAAAGAAGGATAAAATTGATGTATTAGCTTCTCTATTTAAAAGAAATTTAAAGCTATACTCAATTAATTTTTTTTTAGATATTTTTTTTGACGTTAAACTTAAATAATATTCCTCAGATACTATGACAGTGTGTTTTGTATTAATCTTATTTTTAACTATTACTTCAAATTTATTATTTAATATTTCTTTTATTAGTATTTTCATTTTTTTCTATTATTAGAAATTTAGATATTCTCTCTCTAAAAGCAGCATTTACTGTAAAATCATGGCCATTTTCTTGATGTAATGAAATACCAAAAGAATGAAACTGAAAAATATGACTAGCAAATTTTTTAATATCTTTAATTTCATATTCAATACCTAAGTTATCTTTAATTTTATAAATCATAATATAAGATAATTTAATAATAAATTGAAGGCGCTTCTATTTCTAATTTTCTAATAGGCATAATATCTATTATGTCATATAAATTTAATAATAAAGAATTATCTCGAGAATATGCTTTTATTTTTCCGTCATACCCTATTAGCCAAATTCCTTTTTTGTTTTTAAAATAAAGTGGCAACAGTGGATCATAATCTTTTTCTATAATGATTTTAATCAGTTCTAACTCTCTTTCATGATTTCTACATTCATTATTTTTAAAAAATTTTTGAACCTCTTTAATTAAAACTATATCTTCTTTGTTTGTAACAAGAACTAAAAATCTTTTTTTCCATTTATAACTTTCTAATATATTTTTTAAAAAAATACCTTTTTTATTAGGCTCTATTCCAAAAGCAACTGACATCATTAATAAAGCAAATATAACCATCAAGTATTTCATGTATGTATTGAATTAGACTACTCAAATATTTAAATTTTCAATAATATAGTTAAAAAGCACATTTTTATACTTTATTTTATTAAATCACATTTTGCCTTTATGAATGTTCCTATACGTCTTTTCAGATGTGATACAGCATAAACACATTTTGCTCCTATATATTTTTTAAATTTTCCATTACCTTGCACATACTGAATTTCTCCTATTCCAGAGTCAAAATTGTCCGATTCTCTATCCATTATCAACCAAAAATTTTCATCCTCAACATTTGTTCCTTTGCAGTAATTTTTTAATATGGTTTTATTTTCTTTTAATAAAGTAAACGTGCCGGTGCATTCTAATATACCCCAATCACCTAATGTATCCTTCCAGTTTGAATTTACTTGGAACTGCCTATAAGTCATTACATCAGGTATCTCTGTAACTCTTACATCAGAGTCACTTGATAATATCTCAATTCCAAAGTCACTAGAGTATAATATGTTTGCTAATAAGATAAGTTTAATTGTAAATATAAATTTCATGTTCATATCATATATTAATCTATTATTCTGTCTTAATATTTTTTCACTATATTAAATTTCTAAGTATTTCACAGCTTTAAATTTTTTTTTATTTTTATTACTTGAAAAGTATAGTTAGTTATAATTATGAAGTGGCAGTAGCAAGATTAAAAATTACGATTTTAAAATTATGATTTCACAGTTAATCTTTGTTTCACCAGATTTTCTAAGTTTTTTATTTGAGTAAAACATTAGACACAAACGTTCTTGAAGAAATTAAATGCAAAGCTAGTACTATAATTTTTAAAATAATTAATTTTTATACTAATTAATAGTAATATCTTGTTTTTTTTTCCTAAATTATTAATATAAGCGCTATGTATCGTTTATTTTTTATAATTTTTTTCTTCATAATAAATTCTATTAATGCAGAAACCGTAAAAATGTCTTTTGGCGGCAAACAAAAAATTGAAAATACTATTGAGTTTCCAAATAATCAAGGAATTGTATTTAATTGGACCTCTTCAAATACCTTTACTAGTAACGTTGGTTTATTTGGTTCTAGTGAATGTACAGGAACTATGGAATTAAATAGTAAAGGGCAAATAAATAAACAGTTTATTACATGTAAAGGAATTGCAAAAAACGGTTTTTCTTTTTGGACTTTTCATGATGATCCTGGAGGAGATTTGGATGCAGAGGTAAATCCATTTAAAATAACTCATGGAACTGGACCATTTGAAGAGTTAGTTGGTGCAAGATGTTTAGGAGCACTCAGAACAGTTCATGATCAAAATTATTATCTTTTTGATGCTTCTTGTAATGTTACAAAAGCATCATATGACCGTATAGTTAATTTTAAATACGATTAATTAAAATACGTATAATTTTCAATTAGATCATTTATTTATTACAGAATTATGACCTGTCAATAATCTTTTAATTAAATGCTGCCATTAAAAATAATTTTCATGATCCGTTATTTAATTTCATTATATAATAAATCTAGTTGTTATTTTTTTTAAATATTAAAATGGTATATTTATAATGTGTTGTTATCTTATCTCCTCCCGGTTTTAAAATAACAACACGTAAAATTAAATTCTAAGAAAATATAAACTGAATATGATGAGTAAGTGTTTAATATCCTCGATAGAAAAAAAATTCATCTGCTGTCCTTATATTTCGTTCTGATTTTTTAAGGGTAAAAAGGGAAAAAAATAATTTTTTTTGATTTTTGAATATCTCTATATGTAAAATGACTGTGGTTTTGTGGTTGCGGTGGCAAAATGTAAACTTGCGACCTTAGGATTATGATTCCCCTACTTTTTTTTAGAATCATGCAGAAAGCTTGGGTTTTTTAGTTAGTATAAATGTGAGTGTAAATCTTTTTGTGCAAAGAACATTTGGTTTAAACCGTAATAATGTAAATATTTTTATTAATGTATATTCGCAAGTTAAGTAAGTGATAGATTGTATGAAAAATGATAAATAATTGTTATTATTAGACAGAATAATTAGAAATCTCTTTAAGTTCTTGAAAAGTAGATTTTATTTGGCAGTTTTGTTTATAAAGTATAACATTTGTTAATGAAAATTTTAATCATACTATTTTATTTTATTTTTTTTAATTTATCTGCAAAAAGTTTTGAAGTAGAAATTTTTTTTAGTATTAATTCTAATGACATAGATATAATTGATTTCCCTAATAATACTAAATACCAACATGTAAAAAATACTGCTAACTGGCAAAACTCATATGGAGATTATGGAGTTTTAAAATGTCTATTTAATATTTATTTGGGAGATAAAAACAGTAATGCTAAATTATTGGGTTTTTGTGATGGCAAAAATCAAGATAATGAAAAGTTTTGGTTAGAACTAAGAAGAAATACTGAAGATTTTGATGCTGGTATTGGAAAATCAAAATTTATTTTTGGAACAGGTAAATACAAAGAACTGATTGGAACTGAATGTATTTATGCAGTAAAACTTTTAGATGAAAGTGCTTTTTCAAAGCATAAATGTCAATTAAAATAATAAAAAAAGTTTACTATATTAAATCTCTACATTACAGAATGTAATAATTAGTCCTTACATATTTGTTTATAAAATCCTAATCTTTTACCCCTTTCTCTAGGATCTAAATAATTAACTGCATATGTGCATTCCTTTTTGATAAAATTTAAATATCTACCAGTACCACTAATATAGATTGCTTTGCCTATGCCCGCATCTTCAAAAGAATTTCTCTTTAAATTAATTTGAAACTTATCATTTTTATTATCATATCCATCACAGATTAAATCTAGTTTCAAATTTTTTTCTTTATCAATTAGTAAAGGTCCTATACATTTTAAGTATCCATAGTAGCCTTTGTTATCTTCCCATGAACCTTCTGCTCTATTGACTTCATAGTTTCCACCATCTATGAATTCAATATTGTCTAAAACTGTAACACTTATACTCCATTTTAAAGAAAATTCTTCTGAATAAGTAATATTAATAGATAAAAAAATAAATATAATTAAAAAAAATTTCATATAAATAGTATATGCAAATCTTATTTGTTGTCCTTGTATTTCGATTTTGTTTTTAAAATATAAGATAGTAGATTATTGATCATTAAATTTACATTTACTTTTAATAAATGATCCATCTCTTTCAGGAAGAAACGTAATTGCATAAACACATTGAGCACCATCGTATTTTTCAAATTTTCCAGTGCCTTTTTCATATACTATTGTACCAATACCAGAATCAAAGTCATTTGACTTTCTGTCCATCATTAACCAAAAAATATCACCATCTTTATTTGTACCTTTACAATAATTTTTAAGTATTGTGCCTTGATTCTTTATTATAGTATGATTACCCGCACATTGTAATTTACCCCAATCACCTAAATTATCTTTCCAGTTTGTAGTATTATTAAAATGCCTATAAGTAATAGTATCAGAGTATTTAAAAATGTTAGTGTCTCTTTCATCACCTACAGAAAGAATTTCCATTTCAAAATCATAAGAAAATAATGAATTAATCAAAGAGAAGTATATAAATATAAATAATATTTTCATAAAATCATTATATAAAAAACATCTCCTTTGTCCTTATATTTCGTACCATATTTTTACTTTTTCAAACTGTATCACAGATTTGAGCTATTTTTAGTGAAGTAATAATCCTTTAAAAGTTAGATTGACTATAGATTTGTGGTGGCGGTAACAACATTTAAACTTACGACTTTGGGATTATTATTCTCGTGCTCTTTATCGTATCATTCAGAAATCTTTATTTTTTTTAAATTAGTGTAAATCTTTTTGTGTAAAGAATATTTGGTTTAAATCATTTTTGTGTAAATATTATTGAAAGTATATCTAGCAGTTGATTGAATAATGATTTGTAGGTAAAGATATTAGTACAAGAGAAAAAAAGTTTAAAGGTAATCACAACTATTTACAATGAAAAGAAAAAATGAAAGATGAAAAGTTAAAAGAGAAGTGTCCTGAAGTAAGGTCAAATTTCTATTTGGATATTTATGATAACCTATTATATTAAAAGTATGAAATTTTTGATTGCTATACTTTTATTCTCTTGTATTTATGCTTCTAATGCAAAAGAATTAATTACTACAAGTTATGCTACTGTTGAAGAAGAAAAATATGAGTTGGAAAATGGTACTATACACACAAATATAAAATCCTCTGGTTTATGGACAGATAACTTTGGTAATTATGGAAAAAATAAATGTTTTGGTTTATTTACTACTCATAAAAATAAAAGTATTGAATTAAATATGAAATGTGAGGTTATAGATCATAAGGGAAATAAAAATTGGTCAGTTATAAAAAGAGAGTCTAGTGAATTTGATGCAGGAGTCGGGATAAATAAGTATGTAGACGGAACTGGTCCCTGGAAATACTTAATAGGTGCAGAATGCAAATATGGAATTAAATATTTTGAAGAAGCGAACTATTCTATCGAAAAATGTAAGATATCAGAAAAAGCATATATAGAGTTTTCAAGAAATTAAAATAACGTCTTAGTTTAAAGGTACTTTTATAACAAAATAAGACAATAAAACTATTCAATTTTATAATAATTTATGACCTTATTTTTCCAAATCTTGAGCAGGTGATTTTTTATGATTAAGGAAAAAGTTTTTTCACCCCCTCAATATTGTTAATGGTCAATAGTTTCTATTAGTTCAACGTCTTTACATATTTCAATATAATTCAGTTCTTATTATGTTACCATATGTATCATACCA
>CACMKJ010000007.1 GCA_902614225.1 Rhodospirillaceae bacterium | reverse complement strand
AAAGCAAATAAACCAGCCGTTTGTAGGAGTAGTGAGTACATGGAATGAATCAGCTCCCTGCAATATTACTTTAAGAAGACAAGCTCAAGCTGTAAAAAAAGGAGTATTAGACTCAGAGGGTACTCCTAGAGAGTTTACAACAATTACTGTCACAGATGGTATAGCAATGGGACATCAAGGAATGAAAGCATCTTTGGCTAGTAGAGAAGCTATAGCTGACAGTATAGAGCTAAGTGTTAGAGGACACTCTTATGATAGTTTAGTGGGACTTGCAGGTTGTGATAAAGCTTTGCCAGGCGTGATGATGGCTATGCTTAGATTAAATATACCATCTGTTTTTATTTATGGAGGATCAATTTTACCAGGTAGGTATAAGGGAAAAGATATTACAGTACAAGATGTTTTTGAAGCGGTAGGAAATTTTTCTGGAGGGTCTATTTCTGAAAATGAACTAGAGGATATTGAAAAAGTGGCATGTCCATCAGCTGGAAGTTGTGGAGGACAATTTACAGCTAATACAATGGCCTGTGTATCAGAAGCTATAGGCTTAGCTTTACCTAATTCTACTATGGCACCTGCTCCTTATGAGAGTAGAGATGATTATGCTTACAATGCAGGAAAAGTTGTTATGGAATGCATTAAAAATAAAATAAGACCTAGAGATATAGTGACATTAGAATCACTTGAAAACGCTGCAAGGGCAGTAGCAGCATCTGGTGGTTCTACTAACGCAGCTTTACATTTACCTGCTATGGCAAATGAAGCAGGAATCAAATTTGATTTATTTGATGTTGCAGATATTTTTAAGTCAACTCCATATATTGCAGATTTAAAGCCTGGTGGCAACTATGTTGCAAAAGATTTATATGAAGCTGGTGGGGTACCAGTATTATTAAAAGCACTTGCAGAAGGAGGACATTTAAATATGAACTGTCTTACAGTAACAGGAAAAACCTTAAAAGAAAATTTAATAGATATAGCATTCCCTAATGATCAAAAGGTTATTAGAAATATTAATGATCCAATTACTAAAACAGGAGGAGTAGTAGGCTTGAAAGGTAATATTGCTAAGGAAGGAGCTATTGTTAAAGTTGCCGGGATGACAAGGCTAGTCCACAAAGGCCCTGCAAGAGTTTTTAATAGTGAAGAAGCAGCTTATGAAGCCGTACAAAATAAAAACTATAAAGAAGGAGATGTAATCGTTATTAGATACGAAGGTCCTAGAGGAGGACCTGGTATGAGAGAAATGTTAGCAACTACGTCGGCTATCTATGGGCAAGGAATGGGTGATAAAGTTGCTTTGATAACTGATGGTAGGTTTTCAGGAGCTACGAGAGGATTTTGTATTGGCCATGTAGGGCCAGAGGCTGCTGTAGGAGGTAACATTGCTTTTATAAATGATGGAGACGAAATATTTATTGATGCTAATAAAGGTATTTTAGAAGTAGACGTAACTGAGGAAGAGTTAGAATCTAGAAAAAAGCAATGGAAACCTAAAAAACATGATTATCAATCAGGTGATTTATGGAAATATTCGCAGTTAGTTGGATCGGCATTAAATGGAGCCGTAACTCATCCTGGGGCAAATAAGGAAAAATTTTGTTATGCTGATATATAGCTAAAACCTTTGATTTTGAAGTTTAGATTTTTTTTTGTAAGACTTTTAACAAATACTTTAATGACTCTTAAACACTATAATATCAATGTTTTATATACATGTAAATTGAAACTATGTAATTATTTTTCATAACAAAAGTTAAAGTTTTAATATAAGATAGAAAGTAAAAGTTTTCATCCTGATAATGAACATTAAAATATAATTCTGTGTTTAGATTAGATAAATCAATAGATGAAAATTTAATTGTTCAATTTTTGAAGTACATGTAATAAAAGGTAACTATTTATATGAAACATAGATTATCTTAGTGACTTATTATTTTTATTTTATCTGTAATATTAAGTTTTTCTAGTATTTCAAAGATGCATTCTTTCCTTAACGCAATACAACCAGAGGTAGGAGAAAAGTCTTTTTTAGCCAAATGTATAAATATCGCACTTCCTTTTCCATTAATTATTGGACTAGTATTATAGTTTATAACTATAATTATGTCATAGGTATGATTTATTTTGTATAAATTTTCATAGGAAGTGTCTTTAAATCTTATTAATTTATTGTAATGTTCACTTTGAGGATCATCTGACCAAAACATATTTTTTTCTATGGCAACAGCATTAAAATAGGTTTTTAGTTTTTTAATTCTATCAGAACGATAGTACAAAGGCCCTAATGTATACATGCCTGCTGGCGTACAGCCATCTCCTTCTATTTTTTTTTTTTTAATACCATTTCTGCCTATAGCACATTTATATATTTTATTTTGAAAATGAAGCTCACCATTTTGATAAACAGTTATCATATCTCTATTTCTAAAACTAATGGTGTATGGTCAGATGGTTTCTCCCAAGCACGAGGTTCTTTGTCAACATAAATTTTATCAATTTTATCTAATGCATATGGTGATAGTAGAAAATGGTCTATTCTAACACCAATGTCATTTTTAAATGACTGACCATAATCCCAATAAGTAAAACCTGGCATATCAGGATTTATGTTTCTAAAAGAATCATAATAGCCTAAATTAATAATTTTTTTATATAAGTTTTTAACACCTGTTGTATATATAGCATCATTGATTAGAAGGTTTTCATCTGCTGTGTCAAGACTTTTAGGGCATATATTAAAATCACCTCCTAAAAATGTATATTCTTCAAACTCTAAAAGTTTTTCTGCATGATTACAAAATTTTTTTAACCATTCTATTTTGTAGCTATATTTTTCAGAATTAATAGGATTACCATTGGGAGCGTAAATAGAGGCTACTCTAATTCCTTTTCTGTCTATATTAATAAATCCCTCTATGTATCTAGATTGCTTGTCTTGATTAAAGTTAGGTAAATTATAAGTAATATCAGAAACTGGATACTTAGATAAAATAGCTACACCATTATAAGCTTTTTGTCCAAAAGTAATAAAGTTATAATTAAGATCTTCTAGCTCTGTTCTTGGTATATCATCCTCTTGCGCTTTTAATTCTTGTAACAGCAATATATCAGGTTTGGACTTCTTAAGCCATTTTAACAGAACATTTAGTCTTGCTCTAATGGAATTAACATTCCAAGTAGCAATTGACACCTTTGTCATATTGAAAAAGACGAACCACAACCACAGCTAGATTTTGCTATTGGATTTGAGATAGTAAATTGCGAATTAGTTAAACTTTCAACCCAGTCTACAGAGGAATCTTTTAGATAATTAAAAGAAATTTTGTCAGTAACAAATATTTTTTTACTTTCTTCTTCTAATATTATAATATCATTTAAATCATCTATGCTTTTATCTACTGAAAATTTATATGAAAAGCCAGAACAACCTCCACTATCCACTAATAATCTGACAAAAGAACTTTTATCTTCATTTAAAAGTATTTTTTTAAACTGATTAATAGCACTGCTAGATAAAAATATATTTTTTTTATTTTTATTAGAAGTTTTACGCATATTAAGTATATAATATCAATGGCAAATTATTACAATGTTAAAAAAAAATTTTTCTACAAACTTCAGTACAAGTAAAGGTAGACTTTATAAAGAAAAAGAGGATGTTAATAGATCTATATATCAAAGAGACAGAGATAGAGTAATTCATTCCTCTGCTTTCAGAAGGCTGGAACATAAAACGCAAGTCTTTGTTCACCATGAGGGAGATCATTATAGATCTAGGCTTACCCATAGCCTAGAAGTAAGTCAAATAGCTAGAACTATAGCAAGAATGCTTGTATTAGATGAAGACTTATCTGAAGTAATTGCTTTGGCTCATGATTTAGGCCATACGCCATTTGGTCATGCTGGCGAAGAAGCCTTAAATAAATCTATGTCAGATTATGGAGGGTTTGATCATAATGCACAAACCTTAAGAATAGTTACACTACTAGAGAAAAAATATTTTAGTTTTGATGGTCTAAACTTAACCTGGGAAACATTAGAAGGAATAGTAAAGCATAACGGACCTTTAGAAGAAAATAATCTTCCTTTCGCAATTCAAGATTATTTAAAAAATGGCATGAACTTAGAAATAGAAACCTGGTGTGGGCCTGAAGCTCAAGTTGCTGCCCTATCTGATGATATTGCTTATTTTAGTCATGATTTTGAAGATGGGGTAAGAGCAAATTTTTTCACATTAGAAGAAATAATTGACACTTTTTCTATACTTAGTGATGTGAAAAAAAATTTATATAATAAAATGAATGACTATTCTGTAAAAAGAATAGTGAATGAAATAAGAAGATTAATTATCTCTAAAATGATTTTAGACTTAGTTATAAAAACAAAAGAAAATATTATTAAGTTTCAACCAAAAAGTAGTCAAGATGTAAGGTTGTTAGGTAAGCCTTTGATTGAGTTTTCTGATGCAATGAGTTCAAGTATGTATGAAATTAGAACTTTTCTAACAAATAAAATGTACAAGCATTATGAAATTAATAGAATGACTAGTAAGGCTAAAAGAATAGTTTCTGATTTATTTAAAATTTATTCTCAAGAGGCTGATTGTTTGCCAAATGAATGGAAGCTTAATTATGACAAAGCAAAAAATTCTTTTGCTAAAAATAGAATTATTACTGATTACATTGCTGGTATGACTGATAGGTTTGCTATAAATGAACATAAAAAACTATATGACTTTAATAAAGGTTGGTAATGGATATTTATAATAAAGTAAGAGATGCAATTATAGATGTAGTTACCCAAAGGTATAATCAATTAGATATTAAAACATTAAATTTAATAACCTGTGAACAACCAAAAAATTTAAAATTTGGTGACTTATCAACCAATATATTAATGATTTTAAAAAATATAATTAATGAAGATATAAATGATATAAAAGATTTGATAATAGTTGACCTTAAGGCTATTTCAATATTTGAAAGAGTTACATATGTAAAACCTGGTTTTATAAATTTTATCTTGAATAAAAATATTTGGTATGAGGTTTTATGTAGTATAATTAAAGATAAAAATTACGGCTTAAAAAATTTAGGCTCTAATAGGAAGGTTAATTTAGAGTTTATTTCTGCTAACCCAACTGGTCCTCTGCATATAGGCCATTTAAGAGGAGCAGTATTTGGTGATGTGCTTTCTAGATTAATGACTAAAACAGGCTTTAAAGTGACCAAGGAATATTATGTAAATGATTTAGGTAATCAAATAGAAAATTTATTTCAAACCGTAAAAATACATATTGAAAATACAGTTAGTAATACCAACAAAGCTTTAAAAGAAGGAATGTATCCGGGGGATTACTTAAAAGATATAGCGTTGCAATTAATAAAAGAAAATATTGATTTAAGTAATAAAATCCAGGTAAAAGAAAGTATAGTTGAAAAAACATTAGATTTAATAAAAAAAGACTTAAGTAAGTTGGGAATTGTATTTGATAGTTTCATTTCAGAAAAAGTAATTCATGAGCAGGGGCTATTAAATAAAGTTTTAAATATATTAGATAAAAAAAATCTAATTTATGAAGGAACTTTAGAAGCACCTAGGGGTAAAAAAGATATAAATTGGAAGCCAGAAAATCAATTAATTTTTAAATCTTCTAATTTTGGTGATAGTGTTGATAGAGCCATAAAAAAAAATAATGGCGAATGGACTTATTTCGCATCAGATATAGCTTATCACTATAATAAAGTTGAAAGAGGTTTTGAAGAAATAATAAATATCTGGGGCGCTGATCATGCAGGTTATATTAAAAGAGTAGACGCATCTATCAAAGCACTAGGTAATAATCACATAAAGTTTAATGTAAAATTATGTCAAATAGTAAACTTACTTGAAAATAATAAAAGTGTTAAAATGTCTAAAAGATCAGGTAATTTTATTTTAATTAATGAAATTTTAAAAAAAATTGATAAAGATGTAGTAAGATTTTTTATGTTGATTAGAAAAAATGATGCACATTTAGACTTTGATATGAAAAAATGTTTAGATGAAAGTAAAGAAAATCCTATTTTCTATATTCAATATGCTATAGCAAGAGTAAATTCCTTAAATAAGTTTTTTAAAGAAAAAAAACTAGAGTTTGTAGATTTTAATCAGAAATTATTTGATAAATTTAATGAAAATGAGATTGATTTATTAAAAATATTATCTTTATGGCCTAAAATCATAGAGAATTCTGTTATTCATAAAGAACCTCATAGAGTTGTTTATTATTTGATAGATCTGGCAGGATCTTTTCATAATTATTGGAGCAAAGGAAACTTAGATAGTAATTTAAGAGTAATTAATGAAACAGATATTGAATTAACAGTAGCTAGACTGACTTTATTAAATTGTATTAGTAAAGTTATTAAATTAGGCTTAGACATATTAGCAATAAAGCCTGTGGAAAAAATGTGATAAATAAAAGTTATAAAATTTGGATTATACTATTTATAATAGTAAATTTGCTTTTACTAGCGTGGTCTTTAGGTTATCTCAAATTTTTAGAAGAAAAATTTGCAACACAAGAAGACATTATAGTTATTGAGCCTGATAATCAATTTAAAAAATACTTAGCTCCTAAAGATCAGAGTTTTCCCAATGAAAAAAGTAAAATATGGCAGGCATTTGAAGATAAGTTAAATCATGAGGAAATAATACCTAATAATAAAAAATCGGAAAATAATTTTGAAAATAAAAGCAATAAAATAGAAAATAATAATGAAACAGAAAATGCCAAACTAAACAAAGGAAATAAATTAATAGGTGATGGAAAAGTTGAAATAAAAACTTCAGAGGCAAATCAAATTTTAGAGGAAAAAAATAGTTCAGAAGAAAAAAAATTAAAGAGCGAACTTAAAACTAACAATGATCAGATTATAAATAAATCAAAAAATAATTATAATTTACAAGAAAATAATACTGATAAAGAAGTAATTTTTTATGTACAAGTGGCTTCACTTTCTAAAAAAGATCTAGTAAAAAAAGAATGGAATAGGTTTAAAAAGAAAAACTCTAAATATATGACAAACTTAACTTATATATCTCAAAAAGCTGAGTTAAAAGATAATAGAGTGTTTTTTAGACTTTTAGTGGGAAAATTTAAGAGTAAAAAGGAAGCAAATATTTTTTGTGAAAGTTTAAGTCTCAATAAATGTATAATTAAAAAAAATAATGAATAAGTCTGCTATTATTATAGGTATTAAAGGACTTAAATTAAGCTCAGATGAAAAAAAACTGCTTCATGAGAAACAACCTTTAGGTGTAATACTTTTTAAGAGAAATGTAAATAACCCTAAACAAATACTAAGGTTGACAGAATCCATTAGAGAGATTTTAGGTAAAGAAGCTATGATACTAATTGATCAGGAAGGAGGTAGAGTTTCTAGATTAAATAAAAATTATTGGAAAACTTATCCTGAGGCAAATTATTTTGGTAAAATTGCGAAAAATAATCTTGCTAAAGCAAAAAGATTAACTTATAGAAATTTTAAAGATATAGGAATTGATCTTCATAAATTAGGCATAAATTTTAATTGTGCTCCTGTTTTAGATTTAAAAATTAAAGGAGCAAGTAGTGTAATAGGAAACAGAGCTTTTTCTAGAGACCCAAAAATAGTGAGTCAACTTTCATTGCAAGCCTGCAAGGCCTTAATATCAGAAAGTGTTTTTCCAATAATTAAACACATACCAGGGCATGGAAGAGCTAAAGTAGATAGTCACCATTATTTACCAATAATAAAATCTTCTAAGAAAGTTTTACAGGAAGATTTTTACCCCTTCAAAAGATTAAATAAACAGCTTTTAGCTATGATAGCTCACATTAAATATTTAGATTTAGATAAAGAAAAATGCGCAACTTATTCAGAACCAATTATTAGCTTTATAAAAAATAAATTAGGTTTTGAAGGTATTTTGTTCTCTGATGATCTTTGCATGAAAGCGCTAAAAGGATCTTATATTTATAGAGCTAGAAATGCTATTAAGGCAGGTTGTGATATTGTTCTTCATTGTGAGCCAAATATTTCAAATATTAAAAAATCATGTGAGGGTGCTGGATATGTTTCTATAAGCCTCATAGATAAAATGAAAGAACTAAAGATATTTAATTAATACTTTACCTTAGTAATTAATGTATATAGTATTATAAACATATGGGAGTACCACTAGTTGTATCATGTAGACAATAAAGATTTTGATGAAAAAGATGAATTAAGAAAAGAAAATAATTTTATTCTCAATCTTGATATTGATGGATTTAACGGACCTTTAGACCTTCTTTTGCAATTAGCACAGACAAAAAAACTGGATATCACAAAAATTTCTATTCTAGAATTAGTAGACCAATATCTTAATTTTATTAAAAAGGCTAAAGAATTAGATTTACATATTGCTTCTGACTATCTAGTAATGGCAGCTATTTTGGCATATATAAAATCAAAAATGTTACTTCCTGATCAAGATGAGAAAGCAAAAGACAATATACCATTACCTGAAATCTTAGAATTTAATCTAAAGAGATTGAATGCCATGAGAAAGTATGCTGATAGTTTATCTAAAAGAAAATTATTAAATGAAACAAGATTTCTGAAAGGTCAAATTCTAGATCAATCAATTGTTCTAGAAACTGAATATTATTGTAGTCCAAAAAATCTTATTATATGCTTTGCAAATATTTTTAATAGAAAGGCTTCTAAAGCTATTAACTTAATTACAAACAAATATTATAATATTGAAAATGCTATAGAAAGGATAAGAGAATTATATAAA
The DNA here is from genome assembly GCA_902614225.1 of Rhodospirillaceae bacterium. Taxonomy (GTDB): domain Bacteria; phylum Pseudomonadota; class Alphaproteobacteria; order TMED109; family TMED109; genus TMED131. The sequence goes on along the minus strand of CACMKJ010000007.1, from coordinate 25,167 downwards.
TTGTTTAATGATTGGACAGCTATAAATGTTTTTTACCCTAAGTTTAATGGAAGTCAAAAATTTAAAAATGAATTTAAAATAGCGATGGTAGCTACAATAGCTGCATCTTTAGAATTAGCTAAAAAAGGAGAAATAAAATTAAGACAGGAAAAGGAATTTGGAGAAATTCTTCTTAAAAAAAGGAAATAATTATGAGTGATGTTGAAAAAGAAGAAATTAGAGTAATAGAAGCACTTATTTTTGCTAGTGAAAAGTCTATTAATATTATGGACTTAAAGAAAAAACTTCCAAACATTAAAAATATTAAAAAAGTTTTGTATGATTTACAAAAATTTTATAAGAATAGAGGTATAGTCTTAAGAGAAATTGATAATACATGGTTTTTTGAAACAGCAACTGATATTTCTGATTATTTGAAAGAACATAGAGTAGTAAGAAAAAAATTATCTAAAGCGGCTATGGAAACATTATCTATAATAGCTTATTTTCAACCTATTACTAAACCTGAGATAGAAGAAATAAGAGGTGTTACTACACATTCAGGAATTTTTGAAATTTTATTTAATAATGAATGGATTGTATCAAAGGGAAGAAAAGAGGTTCCAGGAAGACCACAACTTTGGCACACAACTAGAGATTTTCTAATGTATTTTAATTTAAATTCAATAAAAGATTTACCTTCAAAAAGAGAATTAGTGGAGTCAGGCCTTCTAGCTAAAGGTGATAATTTAAAGCTACAGATTTCAAAGCAATAAGCTAATTGCAAATGTTAATTATTATCATTTACATTATTTAATCTTTTATTTATTATAATTTTCTTAAAGGAGTAAGAAAATTATAATAAAAAAAGAAAACAATTTTTTTAATTTTTGGTTATTGGGGACGCTTTTTTTTGCAATAATTGTATCAACCCCGATATTAGTAATTTTTTTTTCGTCTTTTAAAGTAAATAATGAAGTATGGGCTCATATTTATAATTATTTAATTGCCTCTTATGTATTAAATTCGTTATTTTTAGTAATAGGTGTATTAGCATTAACTTTATTTATAGGTGTACTAGCAGCTTGGTTCTTAGTTTTTTATGATTTACCTTTTAAAAAATTAATATCTACTCTTTTAGTATTACCAATCGCGATACCCTCATATGCTGTGGCTTATTGCTATGCAGCTATTACTGATAAAGGTGGAAGTATAGATAGTGTTTTATCTGGTATAAATTTAGGAGAGTCCTATTTATCAATGCTCAATGTAAGATCTTTAATGGGATGCATTTTTGTTTTATCATTAACTTTGTTTCCATATATTTTTTTAATATTAAAATATTCTTTTCAATATAATGCGCTTAAAATTATTGAATCAGCAGCTAACCTTGGAGTATCAAAAATAAAACTTTTTTTTAATTTTGCTTTGCCTATATCAAGACCAGCTTTAGTAGCCAGTATAACTTTAGTTATAATGGAGACACTTGCTGATTTTGGAGTAGCAAGTTACCTTGGTATTAATACATTATCTGTAGGTATTTACAAAGCATGGTTTGGTTTTGATGACTTGCAAAGCTCTGCGAGACTTTCAGCAGTTTTATTAATTTTTACATTAAGTGTAATTTTGATTGAAAAATACCTAAGAAGAAATAAAAAAGAAAATTATACTACTTTAGGACAACATACAGATGTTAATTCTTTGTTTAATTCTAAAATAACTTTTCCTGTTTTTTTTCTATTTATAATTATATTTTTATCATTAATTGTTCCAATTTTATGGTTAATTACTAATGTCAGCTTGGAGTCATTTAATAGTGTAAATACAGTTTTCTATGCAACTTTTAATAGTTTTAAAGTTGCATTTATAGGTGCATTTGTAATAATTTCTTTTGCTACATTTATTATTTTTACTAAGCGTGTTTTTAAAATTAATATACTCTCTTTTATTATAAACTTTTCTAAGATTGGGTATGCTGCACCAGGAATTGTTATTGCAATTGGAGTAATTTCTCCTTCAATATTTCTTGATAAACAAATAAGCCAATTTTTTTCTTATTTTGGAAAAGATATTGGATTAATTTTAAGTGGATCAATTACAATTTTAATTTTTGCTTATTTGGTTAGATTTTTATCAGTTGCATTTAATCCTATTGAGTCTGGTTTAGAAAAAGTTAGTGAAAAAATAGACTACTCTGCTTTAAATTTAGGGGCCAATAAACAAACATTATTGTTTAAAATCCATTTACCTATGATAATTAGTTCTTGCTTAATTGCTTTTTTACTTATATTCATTGACATTTTAAAAGAGTTGCCAATAACCTTAATTTTAAGACCTTTTAATTACAATACTTTATCTGTATTAACCTATGAGTACGCAAGCTCAGAACAGCTTGCTCAGGCTGCTTTGCCAGCACTCTTAATAACTATAATTGGGCTTTTCCCATTACTTTTTATATATAAAATACTTAATTATAAAGAAGGAAACTAATGAGTATAATTAATTTAGAAAAAGTATCATTGACATTAAATAATTTGAGTATAATAAAAGATATTACTTTTTCGTTAAATAAAAAAGAAGTTGTTTCAATATTAGGGCCATCTGGAGCAGGAAAATCAAGTATTCTTAGAATTATTGCAGGTTTGATAAAGCCTTCTGAAGGTTATGTTTATTTTTCTAATAAATTAATTTCTTCAAACAAAAGTATTGTTCCTACTGGACAGAGAAACATAGCACTTATGTTTCAGGAAGATGTATTATTTCCTCACTTAACAGTATTTAAAAATATTGCATTTGGATTAGAACGGACTTCTTTTAAAGAAAAAGAAAAAAAAGTTTTACATTACTTAAAAGAATTTAGTCTGCTTGAAAAGAAAAATAACTTTCCCAATTCTTTATCAGGTGGAGAGAAACAAAGAGTGGCACTTGCAAGAGTCTTAATAACAAAGCCCAAGGCATTGCTTATGGATGAACCATTTTCAAACTTAGATATTAATCTTAAAAAAGAAATATGCAATTATACTTTAGAAACCTTAAAAAAAAATAACATACCAGTAATTTTTGTGACACATGATGTTGAAGAGGCAATGAGTGTCAGTGATAGAATTATAGTTATAAAAAAAGGAAAAATTCTTCAAATTGACTCGCCTAAAAAACTTTATAACAGTCCTATCAATAAATGTGTTGCAAATATGTTAGGATCAACCAATCAGTTTGAAATAGAGGCAGATGCTAAAGGTAAATTATTTACACCCTTTGGTAGTGTAAGTTGTAATAAATGCAGAAGTATAAATAAATTTTGCCAACAAAAAAAACATTTTTGTATAATAAGACCAGAAAACATAATTATTAGCAAAAAAGGAGTTAAAGCAAAAGTTATAAACAAATACTTTTTAGGGGCCAGTTGGGCTTATCAATTAGACTTAGGAGCAAAATTTCCAATATTAAATATTACAAACTGTAAAAGAGAGCTTAAAAAAAATCAGTATATTAGGGTAAATGCTAGTAAGAAAGATATATTTATTTTTCAAGAATAAAAAATTTCATTGCCGACAAGTAAAATATTATATAAATTCTAAATAAATAGGAGATTATAATGGGAATAAGTATATGGCAAATTGTTTTAGTTTTAGTAATTATATTGATTTTGTTTGGTGCAGGCAAAATACCTAGAGTTATGGGAGATGTAGCTAAAGGTATTAAAAGTTTTAAAGCTGGTATGAAAGAAGGAGAAAATGAAGAAATAGAGGCTTCAGCAGAGGAGGTAGTATCTAGTAAGAAAGCTAAAAGAACTAAAACTTCAGCCTCGAAAAAGAAAAAAAGTTAATTGTATAAATATTTTTTTTATTCTGTAATACGTAAAGAATTAAATATATTTAATTAATTTATAATACAACTTAATAGTTATTATATTAGCTTTAAAATGTCTAATAGCACAAATGAACAAAAATAATAAAAGTAGTAGTCAAGATGTTAATATTGAAGACTCTAGAGCTCCATTAATTTCACATCTAATAGAATTAAGAGATAGATTAAAATGGGCCGTATTATTTTTCTTTGTTTCATTTTGTGTTTGCTACTATTTTGCTACTGATATTTACAAGTTTTTAGTAGCTCCTTTGTATGATATTTACATAGAAAAAGGCATTGAGAACCCTAGAATGATTTATACTGCTTTAACAGAAGCTTTTTTTACTTTCTTAAAAGTCTCTTTTTACGGTGCTCTTTTTATTTCTTTTCCAGTCATAGCATTACAAATTTACAAATTTGCAGCGCCAGGATTGTATAAAGAAGAAAAACAAGCCTTTCTTCCTTTTTTAATTGCTACGCCAGTATTATTTGGTTCAGGAGCAGCTTTAGTTTATTATTTTATTTTTCCTCTAGCCTGGAGGTTTTTTTTAGGGTTTCAAACTAGTACCATAGAGTCTGGAATGGCTATAGAGTTAGAGGCAAAAGTTAATGAATACTTATCCTTAGTTTTAAAGCTAATGTTTGCATTTGGATTAGCTTTTCAAATACCTGTAGCTTTAACTTTATTATCTAGAGCTGGTATAGTACATAGCGAAGACTTAAAAAAAAGAAGAAAATATGCAATAGTACTAGCCTTTGTAGTTGCTGCAATATTAACCCCTCCGGATTTAATTAGTCAAATTGGTTTAGGGATACCTATAATTATATTATTTGAAATATCCATTATATTAGCAAAATTTTTTGAGAAAAAAAAAGATCAGAATAAAAGGAAAAGTAAAATAAAAAAAAATATTGGAGACACTGATTACAGTGAATAGTTTATGATTGATATTAATTTCATAAAAGACTATCCAGAAAAATTTTCTAAATTAATGCAACAAAGAAATACAAACATTTCAATAGAAAAGATAATCAAGCTAGACAGAGATAAAAAGCTAAAAATATCTGAATTGCAGAAACTTCAAACTGAAAGAAATTATATATCAAAACTCATAGGAGTCTATAAAAAAGAACAAAAAGAAACGGTTGATTTGGAGAATAAGGTAACTGATATAAAAAGAACAACAGCAGAAATGGAAAAGATTCTTAAAGAGATAGAAGGACAATTAAATGAAATAATTCTTAGATTACCAAATATACCTGATGAAGATGTACCTATAGGAGAAAATGAAAGTCATAATAAAGAAATTTTAAAAAAATTTACTCCAAATGAATTTAAATTCGATCCAATTTCTCATGATATTCTTGGAAAAAATTTAAACAAAATGATGGATTTTGATTTGGGATCACTAATTTCTGGAGCAAGGTTTGTAATATTGAAGTCTGAATTAGCGTTATTAGAAAGAGCATTAATTAATTTTATGTTAGATTTACATGTTAAAGAGCACAACTATATGGAAGTAAGTGCACCTCATATAGTTAAAAAAGATACATTAATTGGAACTGGACAATTACCAAAATTTGAAGATGACTTATTTAAAGTTAATGATGATAAGTGGCTCATACCTACCGCAGAAGTAACACTTACAAATTTTTTTAAGGATCGTATCTTAAATAAAAAGGATTTACCAATTAGACTAGTTGCTCAAAGCAGTTGTTATAGGTCAGAGGCCGGATCTGCTGGACAAGACACTAAAGGAATGATTAGACTGCATGAGTTTAAAAAGGTTGAGCTTGTGTCCTTAGTAGAAAAAAATAAATCAGATGGGGAGTTAGAAAGATTATTAAAGAGTGCCTCTAAGGTATTAGATTTATTAGAATTACCTTATAGAGTAGTTAAACTATGTACTGGAGACATGGGTTTTTCTGCTTGTAAAACTTATGACATTGAGGTCTGGTTGCCAAGTCAAAATAAATATAGAGAAATTTCAAGTTGTTCTAACTGTAGAGACTTTCAAGCTAGAAGAATGAAAACAAAGTATAAGGATTCTAATGGTAATAAAGAGTTTATTCACACATTAAATGGTTCAGGGCTTGCTGTTGGTAGAACACTTCTAGCAATATTAGAAAATTATCAAATAGATGAGAACATAATAAAAGTACCTAATGTTTTAGTTGACTATATGAATGGAAAAAAAGAAATTAGTACAAAAAATGAACAATAAAAATTGTTTTTTTTTAACTAATGATGATGGCTATAAGGCTATAGGCCTAAAATACTTAAAAAAAATAGTAAAGCAAATTAGCAGTGATATTTGGGTGTTTGCTCCTTCAAAAAACCAATCTGCTAAAAGTCACTCTATAACCATTAATAAAAATATTAATATTAAAATGGCTAATAAAAAAGAATATATTATTAAAGGAACGCCATCTGATTGCGTCATATTGGGGTTAGAAAAAATAAAAAATAAAAAAAATAAAAATATATTGCTGATATCAGGAATAAATGAAGGAGTAAATTTAGGGTATGATTTATTATATTCGGGAACAGTAGCTGCAGCAAGAGAAGGAGCCTTAAATAATATAAAATCTATCGCTATATCAATTGATAAAAGCAATAAAAAAATAAACTGGAATGCATTGGAGCATTTCGCCCCGAAAATTTTCCATGAATTTACAAAAATTAAACTAACCAATAATTTTTTTCTTAATGTAAACTTTCCAAGTTGTAATAAAGAGCAAATAAAAGGAATTAAAATCGTAAAAATGAGTGAGAGAAAGCCTGGTAAATTAAAAAAAATAGATGATTACAACTATCTAATGCCTTCAGATAGAAAAATATTAAAAAGTGCTAAACCTAATGAAGATGAATTTGAACTAAGGAAAGGATTTATTACTGTTACAATCCACGATAAAAGTAAATTTATAGTTACTAATAATAATATATTAAAATTAAAAAGTATTTTTAGGAAGAACTTTGAATAATAAAGAGTATTTAATTCAAATATTATTAAAATTAAGAAGTATAGGTATTAAAAGTGATAAAATTTTAGGAGCTATAGAAAAAGTACCTCCACATTTTTATTATAATCTTTTTAATTCTAGCAAGGATTTGAAAAAAATTAATATTGATGAAGTTTTAGAAATAGCAAAACTTTTACAATTAAGTTTGAAAGAAAATTATAAAAATGAAAATATTTTATTATTAGGATTTAAAAGTGGTTGGTTGCTGTTATTGTTAACAAATTTTTGTAAACGTGTTTATGGAATATGTCATAGTATGGAACATAAAAAGAAATTAGAACAATTTTTTTTAAATAATAATTTTAAAAATATTTACTTATGCTGTGGAGAAAATATTCTTTCATGGAGTAGAGTAGCTCCTTTTGATTTAATTTTTATATTTAAAAAAAATGATTTTTCAATTACTGACATAATTAGCCAATTATCTATTAAGGGTAAGGGTATTTTTCCAAGTATCAGTGCAAATAACAAAATTAGTATGATAAGAATAGATAAAGCAAATCTTAAAGCTAATCAAAATTGTAACTGTGATTTATTAATTAATAGTGATTTGATATGAAAAAAACAATTTTTTTCTATTTATTTATTTTTTCTTTCTTATCATTGCTTTTGAGTAACTGCGGGAAGGGACCAATAGTAACAGATGTAGTAAAGGGAATTTACGATAGTAGCAAAATCAAAGAAGAAACTAAAAGCAAAAAAATTAAAATAGTAACTGGTGACACATTAGATTCTATATCCAAAAAATATAAAGTGACGAAAAAAGAGCTAATAAGATTTAACAAAATTAAATATCCTTATATATTAAAACCTGGAAAGTTTATTAAAATCCCAGTCTCGAAAAGATATAAAATTAAAAAAGGTGATACATTATATAAAATAGCTAAGTGTAGTGCCACTAATGTTTTAGAGATTAAAAATAAAAACACTAATTTAAATGAAAAAAAGTTGATAGTAGGTTCGGTAATAAATTTACCTTACTACTCCATAGATAATTGCAAGCTAATAAGTAAAAAGATTGCTAAAAAGAATAGATCCATAAAAAAGTCAATAAAATCTAAAGAAATTTTTATTTGGCCAGTAAAAGGTAGTATAATTACTTATTTTGGAAAACAAAAAGGAGGCAGAAAAAATGATGGAATTAATATTATATCAGTTAAAGGGAATCCTGTAAGAGCAGCAATGACTGGTAAAGTGATTTATAGGGGCAATGAATTATTAGCATGGGGAAATTTAATTATTATAAAGCACAAAAATAATTGGACAACAGCGTATGCTCATTTAGATAAGTTACTTGTTAAAAAAGGTGAAATTATTAAAACAGGAGATATCATTGCCTCTGTAGGAGCTACAGGTAATGTGGATAAAAGCCAACTTCATTTTCAGGTTAGAAAAAACTCTAAACCACTAGATCCAATGAAATTTTTAAAAAAACCTTAATTTTAAATTTTTTTATTATGCAAGCTTTTTACAAAATGATAGGCCTCTCTACCTGATTTAGCACCTCTATTTAATGACCATTGTAATGCCTTATTATTAATAAAGTTTTTGTCATTACTAATATTAAATTTTAAACAATAATAATTTACGATATCTAAATATTGATTATTTGTAAATTTTTCAAAACCTAACCAGATACCAAATCTATCTGATAGAGCTGTTTCATTATCTAATGCTTCTTGTTGTTCAATCATATCCATATTTGATTTATTATTATATTGAATTATACTTCTAAAGTTAGATGTTGTATAAAATAAAAAATTCAAATTTTTACTAGCTGCTCCATCTAAAATATTTTTGAAAATTATAAAGTCATCACTATTAGCAGAAAAAGAAAAGTCATCAAAAAAGATAATAATTTTTTGATCAATATTATTAATTTGACGTAATATAGAATGAATATATTTCAATTGATTTCTTTTGATTTCTAATAATGCAATATTATATTTTTCTTTTACATAATTAAAAGCGCTGTAAATAAGCGACGATTTTCCAGTACCTCTAGCTCCCCATAGCAAACCATTATTTGATGGCTTTCCTTCAGCAAATAGAATTGTATTTTCTAGAAGAATTTGTTTTTGCTTTTCTATAAATAGAAGATCTTCAATTTTAGTATTAATACTATTCTCTAAAACGTAAAAATTTTTATCAAACTCATCCCAAGCTAATATTTTTTTTTTAAAGGAATTCATGCTCATGATTAGCGTATAGATTTAAATATTTATTAATTATTATTAAAATTATTGTTAATTGCTAAAAAGTATCTAAAATATTCATTTCTTGCAATACAGAAGCTGAAATGTATATTATTTGAAGATAGGAGTTATTTATGATTATAAATTTTGCATACGCCCAGGCTGCAGGAGCAAGTGGGGGACAAGGGCTTTTAATTCAATTACTACCATTAATTTTAATTTTTGTAGTTTTTTACTTTCTTTTAATTAGACCACAACAAAAAAGAGTAAAGCAGCATAAGGAAATGGTTAATTCATTAAAAGTCGGTTCATTAGTAGTTACATCTGGAGGAATAGTTGGTAAGGTAGTTAAATTAAACGATGATATTTTTATAACAGTAAATATTTCAGATAATGTTGATGTAAAAATCAAAAGAGATACCATAGTGGAATTGCTAGAAAATAGTAATCAAAAAAATTAAGCTTTTGGTAAAGATTAAATGAAGAAGTATTCCTTTAAATTTATAAGTTCTATTGCAATCATAATATTTAGTGTATTTTTTGCTTTCCCATCTTTATTTGATTTGGGCGACCATTTGCCAAATTGGTGGAGTAAAAATAAGTTAAAGTTGGGTCTAGATCTGCAAGGTGGATCACAATTACTGCTTCAGGTAGAAACAGAAAAAGCAATCCAAGAAAAATTAGCTATTCAAACAGAAGATATTAGAGTTGAGCTCCTGAAAGCTGATATACAGCCTCAAGATTTAAAGTTAGTGAATAATATTATTTTTGTAAAAGTTAATGATGATGAAATAAAAAAATTAGAAAATTTAATTAAGGAAAATAATCAATTAGAAGCTGAGTATGATAAAGGGGCTGCAAAAATTAATTTTACTGAACAGTTTATTAGAGAATTTCAAAGTTCTGTAATATTGCAATCACTAGAAATCATCAGAAATAGGGTTGATGAAGTAGGAACTAATGAGCCTATTATTCAAGTACAAGGCAAACAAAGAGTGTTGGTACAATTACCTGGATTAGAAAACCCAGATAGAATTAAAAGCTTATTAGGACAGACTGCAAAAATGAATTTTAGAATGGTAGATGAAAAGGCAATGAGTTTACTAGGAGAAAAGAAATATTTTGTAGGTTCAGAAATTTTAGAAGGAGATGACTTTAGTGTTAATTATATTGTTAAAAAAAGAATTGGAGTCAGCGGAGATAATTTAGTAGATGCAAATGCTTCTGTAGATCAATTTAATAGACCTATAGTTTCTATAAGATTTGATAGTATAGGTTCAAGGAAATTTGCAGATTTAACAGCTAAAAATGTTGGCAAGAGGTTTGCTATAGTGTTGGATAAAAAGGTAATTTCAGCTCCAGTAATTAGAGAAGCAATACCATCAGGAAGCGCTCAAATCTCAGGTAATTTTTCATTTGATAGTGCTAATGATTTAGCTATTTTATTGAGAGCAGGTTCTTTACCAGCACCAATTAGTATTATAGAAGAGAGAACAGTAGGGCCTAGTCTAGGGCAAGATTCTATAAATGCGGGAGTAATTTCAGTAATTATTGCACTGTCTTTAGTTTTAGTTTACATGATTTTCATTTATGGAAAGATTGGATTAATTGCTAATTTTGTCTTAATTATAAATTTTCTATTTATAATTGGCTGGTTAGTATTATTTCAAGCTACGCTCACTTTACCAGGAATAGCTGGTATTGCATTGACTGTAGGAATGGCTGTTGATGCAAATGTCTTAGTTTTTGAAAGAATACGAGAAGAAAAGATATTAGGTAGAAGTAAAATTAGCTCAATTAATACAGGATTTGATCAAGCATTAAGAGCTATATTAGACGCAAATGTTACTACATTGATAGCTGCTCTGATATTATTTTTCCTAGGGTCTGGACCTATCAGAGGTTTTTCAATTACATTGGGGTTAGGTGTAGTTAGTACGATTTTATGTACGATGATTATTAGTAGACTTTTAATAAATTATTTTTACATACTTAACCCTAATAGAGAAATAGAGATTTAATAGTGTTATTAAGATTTATTAAAAAAACACCTAAAATTAGTTTTGTAGAAAATAGAAAAAAATTTTACATATTATCACTATTTTTTGCGATTATTTCCATATTTTCGCTTTGGATTAAAGAACTGAATTTCGGAATTGATTTTAAAGGTGGACTGCTAGTAGAAATAAAACATGAAAATAATATAGAATTAGAAATTTTAAGAAATAATATAGCAGAACTAAATTATGGAGACTTTACATTACAAAAACTAGATAATTCTAATGATAATTTTTTAATTAAAATTGAATTAAATTCTGATATGAAAGGAAATCAAGAAACATTAATTGCTAAATTTAAAGAAAAAATTAAAAATAATTTTGAAGGAAAAGTAGATTATAGAAGAATTGAGTACGTTGGTCCCACAGTTAGTAAAGAGCTAATAATGACCGGAATTATAGCTATACTAATAGCTATCTTTTCAATGTTAATCTATATTTGGTTTAGATTTGAATTGCCTTTTGCTATAGGTGCTGTATTGGCTTTAGTACATGATACTATTCTTACCATAGGAATGTTTTCTATAACTAGTTTAGAGTTTAATTTATCTACTGTAGCAGCAATATTATTAATTATAGGTTATTCTATGAATGACACAGTTATAGTTTATGATAGAGTAAGAGAAAATTTAAAAAAATTTAAAAAACTAGATACAGTTTCTTTACTAAATAAATCTATTAATGAAACTTTATCTAGAACTATAAATACAACGGCTACGACTATTTTAGCTTTATTAGCTCTGTTTATATTTGGAGGTAACATTATAAAAGATTTCAGTTTAGCAATGATATGGGGAATAGTCATTGGAACTTATTCATCAATTTTAATCGCTACTCCTATCTTACTAAATATGAAAATAAGAATAACCAATAAGGAGTCTGAAGAATAAATATACAAGTAGATATAGAAAGTTTAGAAAATAAAGCATTTATATCTGCTTATGGTAGCAACTACGTGATTATAGATAAAAAAAAATATTATAATTTACTATTTTTTTATAATGAGCAAATTAAAATTATAAATAATAATTTAGATGTTTTTGATGAAACTGTAGTTAAACATTTGCATAAAATTCTACAGACATCAAAATTTGATATAATATTATTTGGTACAGGAGAAAACTTAAAAAAAATACCTGAAAAACTAAAAAAATACTTAATAGAGCATAAACATAATTTTGAAATTATGAGTACTAATTCCGCTTTTAACACTCATAATATTTTGTTATCAGAAAATAGAAACTTAGTATCAATAATAAAATTACTTTAAATATTTTGATAAATAAATGCCTGTATAACTTTCTTTTATTTTGACTATTTGTTCAGGTGAGCCTTGAGCAACAATTTCACCACCATTGTTTCCTCCCTCTCTACCTAAATCTGTTATCCAGTCTGAGCATTTTATTACATCTAAGTTGTGCTCAATTACTAAAACCGTATTACCATTATTAACAAGTTCTTGAAGAACTTCTATTAACTTTTTTACATCTTCAAAGTGTAATCCTGTAGTAGGTTCATCTAAAATATATAAAGTTTTTCCAGTAGCCTTTTTTGAAAGTTCTTTAGCTATTTTAATTCTTTGTGCTTCCCCACCCGATAATGTAGTAGCGGACTGACCTATACTAATATAGCCTAATCCTACCTTGTATAACATTTCTAATTTATTTTTAATGTTAGGTATAGCTTTAAAAAACCCTAGCGCATCTTCTACTGACAAATTTAATATATCTGAGATATTTTTACCATTATATTTAACTTCTAAGGTTTCTTGATTGTATCTTGATCCATTACACTCTTCACATTTTACAAAGATATCAGAAAGAAAGTGCATTTCTACTTTTTTTACTCCATCCCCGTTACAAGCTTCACAACGACCACCACTAGTATTAAATGAAAATCTACCTGCTTTATAACCTCTTACTTTAGCTTCAGGTAAAAGCGCAAACCAATCTCTAATAGGAGTAAATGTTCCTGTGTAAGTAGCAGGATTTGACCTTGGAGTTCTTCCTATAGGCGACTGAGTTATATTTACTATTTTATCAAAATAATGATCTCCAATGATTTTTTTAAAATTCCCAGTCTGTCTATTAGAATGATTTATTTTATTAAATAGTGCGGGATATATTGTATCAATTATCAAACTTGATTTTCCACTTCCAGAAACTCCTGTTATGCTACAAAGTGTTCCTAAAGGAAATTTTACATTAATATTTTTTAAATTATTAGTGGAAACATCATGAAATTCAAGCCATTTAGTATTTTGAACCTTTCTTCTTTTTTTTGGAATGAAAATTTTCTTTTTTCCTGACAAATATTGTGCAGTTAAGCTATCTTTGCTTTTTAAAATTTCTTTTAAATTTCCTTTTGCTACAATTTTTCCACCATGTACTCCAGCTAAAGGTCCTATATCTATAATAAAGTCTGCAGCTTTAATTGCTTCTTCGTCATGTTCTACTACTATTACAGAATTACCAAGATCTCTTAGTTTATAGAGTGTTTTAAGTAACCTATCATTATCTTTTTGATGCAGACCTATTGAAGGTTCATCTAAAACATATATAACACCTGCAAGACCAGAACCTATTTGAGATGCAAGGCGTATTCGCTGGCTTTCTCCTCCTGATAAGGTAGAAGCCTTTCTATTTAACGTTAGATAATTTAATCCTACATCTTTTAAAAATTTAATTCTGCTCAATATTTCTTTAAGTATAGGTGTGGCAATTATTTTATCACTACCTTTAATAGAACCTTGGTAGTTATCAAACCAACTATACAGTTTTTCTATAGAAAAATTACAAATTTCTCCAACATTCTTATCAGATATTTTTACAGATAAAGATTTGGAATTTAATCTGTATCCATTACAATTTTCACAAATCTTTGAAATTCTAAATTTATCATAATCATCTTTTAGCCAGGAATCTTTAATATAATTATATTGTTTTTGCAACAAATATAGTAAGCCTTTAAAGGGTACTAATTTACTTTTATAAAATCTTTTGAATTGCAGCTCTTCTATAAATAAATTTTCTGAACCATATAAAAGAATATTTACTATTTTTTTATCAATTTTTTTAAAAGGAATATCTAATGGCAATTTTATCTGTACACTAAGTTGATTTAATACTTTTTGATAGTATCTATTTATTCCTTTTTCCCATATTTTAATAGCTCCTTCAGCTATAGATATATTTTTATTAGGAATTAATAATTCAGGGTCAAAAAAATTATTTTCTCCTAGACCATCACAATGTTTGCAAGCTCCTTGAGGGCTATTAAAAGAAAATATTCTTGGTGCAATTTCTTCTAAAGTAAAACCTGATACAGGACAAGAAAAATTTGAAGAAAAAACTTCTAAATTTTTCCTTTCAACATCATAAACATATACTAAGCCCTTCGATATGCTTAAACATAATTCTATACTATCTGCTAATCTATTATTTAAAGTTTTAGAAATTACAAGTCTATCAATAACAATATCAATATCATGTTTTTTATTTTTATCTAGCGTCGGAATATCATCTATATCATACATTTTTTTATTAACAAAAACTCTTTGAAATCCTTTTTTTTGATAATTAGCTAATTCATTTTTAAATTCACCTTTTTTTGCTTTAGCTATGGGTGCTAGTATTAAAATTTTTGTTCCTAGTTTAAGTTGACGAACTTTATTAATAATTTGTGTGGCTGTTTGCTTAGTTATTGGTTTTCCAGTAACAGGAGAATAGGGAATACCAATCCTGGCGTACAAAAGTCTTACATAATCATAAATTTCAGTAATAGTACCTACTGTAGATCTTGGGTTTTTAGATACCGTTTTTTGATCAATTGCAATTGCAGGAGACAATCCATCAATTCGACTAACTTCAGGTTTTTGCATCATTTGCAGAAACTGTCTAGCATATGCTGATAAACTTTCTACATAACGCCTCTGGCCTTCTGCATAAATAGTGTCAAAAGCCAAAGTAGATTTGCCGCTACCAGAAACACCAGTAATTAGAACTATTTTATTTTTAGGAATTTCTATAGACAAATTTTTAAGATTATTACCTTTTGCATCTTTAATAATTATTTTATTTTTCATAACTAAGATTATTTTTTAAAAACAATATATATATATACAATTTAATATAGTAAATAATATATCAATCTGATATAAATCTTATATGGCATATAGTATTAATAAAGTAATTTTAGTAGGAAATGTTGGCAATGATCCTGAAGTGAAGACATTTCAAAGTGGTGATAAAGTAATTAATTTCTCAATTGCTACAAGTGAAAGCTGGAAGGACAAAGAAAGTGGAGAGCAAAAATCCTTAACAGAGTGGCATAAAGTAGCTATTTTTAATAATGCCTTAGTTGATATTGCAGATAGATTTGTTAAAAAGGGTATGAAGTTATATATTGAGGGCCAGCTACAAACTAGAAAATGGCAGGACTCATCTGGCAACGACAGATATTCAACAGAAATTGTTCTACAAAAATATAGAGGAGAATTAGTGATTTTAGATAAAATAGAATCTAGGTCTATTGATAATAATAAAAACATTGAAAATAAGAGCCCTATTGATGAGTTTAATGGAAAAAGTTCTGACCTAGATGATGATATACCTTTTTAACAATTGGAAAAAAATTGCCAGATAACAATCAAGATTCAATAAAAATAAATAAAAAAATAAATTCTTCAGTAGAAAGAGTTGAAATTGAAGATGAAATGAAGAAGTCATATTTAGACTATGCTATGAGCGTTATAGTAAGTAGGGCTCTTCCAGATATTAGAGATGGTTTAAAACCTGTACATAGAAGAATACTCTATTCGATGTATGATGGTAATTATGATTGGAATAAACCTTACAGGAAATCTGCTAGAATTGTTGGTGAGGTTATGGGTAAATTTCATCCTCATGGAGACAGTGCTATATACGAATCAATGGTCAGAATGGCACAGAGCTTCTCTATGAGTTTAAAGCTTTTAGATGGTCAAGGAAATTTCGGTTCAATGGATGGAGATCCACCTGCAGCTATGAGATATACTGAGATTAGGTTAGGTAAAGTAGCCAGTACCTTACTTGATGATATAGATAAAGAGACTGTTAACTTTATAGAAAATTATGATAATTCTTTAAAAGAACCTTCTGTATTACCAGCAAAATATCCTAATTTATTAGTAAATGGAGCAGGTGGTATAGCTGTAGGAATGGCAACTAATATTCCTCCTCACAACCTTGGGGAAATAATTGATGCAACTATTTTACTTTTAAAAAATCCAAAAGCAGAGGACAGTGAAATAAAAGAATATATTTTAGGACCTGATTTTCCTACCGGGGGAATAATAATAGGAAATAGTGGAATACTAAGTTCTTATAGTACAGGTCGTGGATCAATAATTATTAGGGGTAATACAGAAATTGAAACAAATTCGAAAGAAAAATCTTCTATAATTATTAATGAAATACCTTATCAAGTGAATAAATCACGTTTAGTAGAGCAAATAGCTGATTGCGTCCGTGCTAAAAAAATAGAAGGAATTACAGATCTAAGAGACGAGTCTGACAAAGATGGTGTTCGTATAGTTGTAGAACTAAAGCGTGATGCTACAGCAGAAGTAGTATTAAACCAACTTCATAAATTTACATCATTACAAACTAGTTTTGGTACAAATATATTAGCTTTAAAAAATGGAATGCCAACCCAGTTTGGGATAAGAGAGATACTAGAAACATTTGTAGATTATAGAATTGAAGTAATAATTAAGCGTACTTCATTTGACTTAAATAAAGCAAGAGAAAAAGAACATATTTTAATAGGTTTAGCTATAGCTATAGAAAATATAGATAAAATTATAGAAATCATAAGGTCATCGAAAGACTCTACTGAAGCCAAAGAAAATCTTATTAAGAATAAATGGCAATCAAAAAACTTAGTTTCTTTATTAAAAAAAAATAAAGATGATAGGTTATTAAAAAAAATTGAAGGAGCAATGTATCTCTCAGTTGAACAAGCAAAAGCAATTTTAGAGTTAAGATTACAAAGACTTACTGGATTAGAAAGAAATAAGGTAGAAACTGATTTATTAGAAATTTCAAAAAAAATAGCAGAACTATTAAAAATTCTTTCTTCAGATAAGCTTATTAGAAAAATAATAATAGAAGAGTTAAGTGATATTAAAAGCAACTATGCTGTAGATAGAAGAACTAAAATATTTGAAAATTATGAGGAAAAAAATATTGATGACTTAATTGAGAAAGAAGATGTTGTTCTTACTCTAACTAATTCTGGTTATGTAAAAATAGTTCCTGTAGATTTTTATAGATCTCAAAAGAGAGGTGGTAAAGGCAGGTCAGGAATGACCACAAAAGAAGATGACTTTGTTGAAAAAGTTTTAACTGTCAATAGTCATGACATAGTTTTATTTTTCACAAATAAAGGCACAGTTCATCAAATTAAGGTTTATAAACTACCAAAAGGTTCTCCTCAATCTAAGGGAAGACCACTAATTAATGTTATTCCACTTACAGAGAATGAGCTAACAACAGCTATGTTAATATTGCCTAACAAAGAAACGGATAAAACATTGATTTTTGTTACCAAATTTGGAAATGTAAGAAGAAATAAAGTATCTGATTTTATAAATATAAAAGCTAACGGTAAGAGAGCTATGAAATTAGATAACAATGATAAATTAATTCAAGTTCTTTTAGTAGGCAATGAAAAGGATATAATTTTATCTACATCTAAGGGTAAATGTGTAAGATTTAGTACTGATGATGTGCGAGTTTTTAGTGGGCGAACTTCAATGGGAGTAAGAGGAATAAAACTTCAAAATAATGATAGGATAATTTCTGCATCGGTGCTTAATTCAATTGAAATTAATACTGATGAGAGAGAAGAATATTTAAAATATAGTAGTGCAATAAGAAGAAAAGAAAAAAGAAAAGTAAACATTGAAAAAAATAGATTGAATACAATACAAGATAAAGAAGAATTTTTATTATCAGTAACTGAAAATGGGTTTGGAAAAAGATCGTCTTCATATGAATACAGGAAAACTAGAAGGGGAGGTCAGGGTATTTTAAATATTGAAACTTCTGAAAGAAATGGAGGAGTAGTTGCATCATTTCCTGTTGTTGAAGATGAAGAGGTTATGTTAGTTACAAATAAGGGAAAATTAATCAGATTACCTGTTAACGGTATAAGAATAGCAGGTAGAGTAACTCAAGGGGTAACATTATTAAATACTGAGAAAACAGAGAGAGTTGTATCAGTAACTAGAGTTAAAAAAAATATAGAGTAAAGTACTTTATGAAGCAAATTATTGGTTTATATCCAGGGTCTTTTGATCCTATTACAAATGGCCACCTCGATATCATATTTAGGGCCTCAAAAATTGTTAATACATTGATTATTGGCGTAGCCATAAATGAAAAAAAGAAACATTTATTTGATATGACAGAAAGAACAAATCTAATAAATGAGCAGCTTTCAATTAATAAAACAAAAATTTCAAATACTAAAGTTATAGCTTTTAATGGACTTTTAATGAATTTTGCTCAAAACTTAAAAGCTAATATTATTATTAGAGGTCTAAGGGCAGTATCAGATTTTGATTATGAATTTCAAATGACAGGTATGAATGCTAGACTAAATTCTGAAATTGAAACAGTTTTTTTAATGGCCAGTGAAAAGCACCAATTTATATCTTCCAGGTTTGTAAAAGAGATATGTATGTTAGATGGAGATGTAAAGTCTTTTATACCTGAAGAAGTATTTTATAAGTTAAAAAAAAAGCTAAATAAAAACTAGTAAAATTAATGTATTTAGAAGACTTTAATTATTCTTTACCTAAGAATTTAATTGCAAAAAGACCTACAAATGGAAGAGAATCAAAAATTTTGATTTGTAATAAAAAAAAAATAATTAATTTTAATGATATATTTAATGAATTAGATA
Organism: Rhodospirillaceae bacterium; assembly: GCA_902614225.1. Taxonomy (GTDB): domain Bacteria; phylum Pseudomonadota; class Alphaproteobacteria; order TMED109; family TMED109; genus TMED131. The sequence goes on along the minus strand of CACMKJ010000007.1, from coordinate 6,113 downwards.
AAGATGATGTTTTAATATTTAATAATACAAAGGTTTTACCATCCGTTATAGAAGGGGTTTGTAACGGTAATCAGGTTAAATTTACATTATTAAAAAACTATCAAACATATTTTTGGAAAGTTTTTATAAAGCCAGCAAAAAAAGTAAAGCTTAATGAAGTTATAAATTTTAAAAATGGTTTGTCTTGTAAATTAATAAAGAAAGATTCTGTAATAGTAGAAGTAAGGTTTAATCAAAAATATGAAGCAGTGATAAACTATTTAAATAAATTTGGAAATTTGCCTTTGCCTCCGTATATTAAATCTCATTCTAATAGAGAATTAGATGAAAAATATTATCAAACTGTATTTGCTAAAAATGTTGGTGCAGTTGCAAGTCCTACAGCTGGATTACATTTTAATAAAAATTTAATGCAAAATTTTAAAATAAGAAACATCGATACAATTTTTACTACCTTACATGTAGGAGCAGGTACCTTTTTACCATTAAAAAATGAAAACATTAAAAAAAATACTCTTCACAAAGAAAGAGGTATCATTAGTATTGAGGCTGCAAAAAAAATTAATATAGCCATATCTAAAAAAAAAAGAATAGTTGCTGTAGGTACAACGGTAGTACGTTTATTAGAGGCATGCTACTCTAAATATAAAACTATAAAAAATTTTAATGAGGACATTGATTTATTTATTTATCCTGGATATAAGTTTAAAGTCATAGATAAGTTAATTACTAACTTTCATTTACCTAAATCAAGTTTATTAATTCTAGTTTCTTCATTCTCAACAAAAAATAAAATAAAAGAATTTTATGACTTTGCTATAGAAAGTAAGATGAAATTTTTTAGTTTTGGAGATGCAATGCTATTGGATAAATATGAACTTTAAATTACTGTCACAAGATGGCAAAGCCAGGGTTGGAGAATTAGAAACTTTTTATGGAAAAATAGAAACGCCAGTATTTATGCCAGTAGGAACACTGGCGTCAGTAAAAGGCATTACAAAGCAAACATTAGAAAAATTAAACTATGATATAATTTTATCTAATACTTACCATTTAATGCTGAGACCAGGATTGAAAATTATCAAAAATATTGGTGGTTTAAATAAGTTTATGTCTTGGAATAAATCAATATTAACTGACTCAGGCGGTTTTCAAGTCATGTCATTAGGAAATAATGTTCAGGTAGATAATGAAGGTGTAACTTTTAGGTCACACATAGATGGTGAGCTAATACGTTTAAATGCAGAAAAAGCTATGGATATACAATATAATCTTGGGTCTACAATATCTATGATTTTTGATGAATGTGTTCCATACCCATATTCTTATTACGACACAGAAGAATCTTTAAAAAGATCAGTGGAATGGTCAAAAAGGTCAAAAAAAGCATATAAAAGAAGAGAGGGCTATGGTGTTTTTGGTATAGTTCAGGGTGGAATGTATAAAGATTTAAGAGAAAATTCTATACGAGAAAATTTAGAGCATGATTTTGATGGTTATGCAATTGGAGGTTTAGCTGTAGGAGAGGGAAAAGATATATTAAATGATATTACTGCATTTACATCTAACTTATTGCCTGAAAACAAGCCAAGATATCTTATGGGAGTAGGATATCCTGAAGATATTTTGAATGCAGTTAAACATGGTGTTGATATGTTCGATTGTGTACTTCCCACTAGATCTGGAAGAACAGGTTTAGCATTTACCTCTGTTGGAACTATAAAAATTAGAAATTCTAAATATTCTAATGATAAAACTCCTTTAGACCCTGATTGTAGTTGTGAGGTTTGTTCTAATTACTCGAAGGCTTATCTACATCATTTGGTGAAATCTTCAGAAATCCTTGGAAGTGTTTTCCTTACTCAACATAATTTAAGTTTTTATAGTAACTTGATGAAAAATATTAGATCAGCTATAAAAAAAAATAATTTGAATAATTTGAAAGTTTAACTTGAAATATGTTTAAATAAATATAATGATATATTAAAAAGAGCCCGTAGCTCAGCGGTAGAGCATTCGCCTTTTAAGCGAGGGGCCCTGGGTTCGAATCCCAGCGGGCTCACCATATGAAAGCATGAAATTTATAATTTACTTATTTTGTTTAATATTTTCTTTATTTTTACGAGCTTATGATGAAAATGATTTAGTCACCCTTAAAAAAACTAAAAAGTGCGAAAATTGTGACCTTGCAAATGCAAATTTAAGTAAATTAGATCTTTCTAATGCTCTGCTATCAGGATCTAATCTTTCTTTGGCTAATCTAACTAATACTAATTTTTTTAAAGCAGATTTATCATATTCTTCTTTAGTGAAAAGTAAAGCTTATATAGCTAACCTAGATTTTGCTAATTTAGAGGGAGCAAACTTGACAGAAGCTAGATTAAATGGAGCTAGTTTAAAAGGAGCTAATTTAATTGATGCAACTTTAATTTCTACAGTATTGTCTAAAAGTAAATTAAACAAAATAATATTAGACGGTGCTAACCTTAAGTACACTAAATTTAGAGGTTCAGATCTTCAAAAAGCAAAGTTTAATGGAAGTATTTTATTTTTTACAGATTTTAGTGCTGCAGACTTAACGGAAGCTGAAATGATTGCTCTAGATTTGACTAATTCGGTTTTTACAAGTGCTAAATTAGATGAGGTAAACTTTATGAGTACTAACGTATCTGGTATGAATTTTGCTAACTTTAATTTAACAAAAGGTAATTTTATTAATAGTATTACTTGTGATACAATATTTCCTTGGAGTGAAGATATAGAAAAATGTTAGTTAAGAAAATAAGAATGACATCACTTTTTATTCTGAGTTTACTTTATACTCTTAACATTAGTTTACTCAGATCTGATAATTTGAATGAATGTATTAAAAAAGCTATTTCTAATGAGATATCACTAAATAAAATTTTAACTTTGTGTAGGGAAAATATCAATCCAATAAATATTTATAGTAATAATTATGAAGTGAATAAAAAAGCCCAGGGAAGTGAATACATATCTACTAATAAAACAGATAAAATTATAAATGAATTAATACAAGAAGGAGAGCTTTCTCAAGCTGGAAGGTTAGCTATTAGACAGGAGGAGGAAAAAACTAAAAGAATTAAAGCAAGAGCTGAAGCAGAAGCTTTAAGATCACCACAAATTATTTCTACACAACAGGAATCTACAAAATCAAATGTAAATAATAATATTAGAAGTACTATGTCTTTAGGGACAAACCCAATTGTAAGCACATCTGCTGGTTCAAAAGTATTACAAATAACTACACCTGGTGTTCACGGGGCTATTCCAGGACAGTTTGTTCAAATATCAAATGTAGATAATTCTATTGATGGTATAGCGGCAAGTGAGATTAATAAATTTCATGTAATTTCTAGTGTTCCTTCAACTACAACATTTACGATATCTGTACTTTCGCCAGCTACTAATGGTTCAGTTGCTGGAGGAGGAGCTGAGGTTTTAGCTATTTTCCAGAATTAGGCCTTTTTATTACAATCTCATGATGGTCATTTTTTTTATTTATACTGATAAGAATAAAACCAGTATTTTTACAAAAGTCTCTGAAATCTTTTGGAGCAGAAGTATCATCAGTTAGAAATGTAAATTCGTTAATTTCTTTTTCTTCTTTAACAATTTTAAAGGCTTTTAGTACAGGTATAGGGCATTTTAAACCTTTAAAATCTAAAACTCGCATAGCTTAATTCTCATATGAAAAAAATTGTAATTTATCATTTACTTTAATTGTTTGTGTATTTAGTTCTAATTTAATTAAGCCTTCAGACCAAACCACTGAACTTAATATTCCTGCTCCTTCAGTATTATATTTATTTACATATAATTCATTATTTTTTTTAACTAGTTTACCCCTTAAATATTCCTCTCTACCAATTTTTTTTTTCATATTAAAATTTGATTTTACTGAAAAAAAAGTTGGCTTTTTTTCTAGATTACCATTTAAACAATTTAATATAAAGTTACCAAATAAATTAAATGTTACAAAACTTGCAACAGGATTTCCTGGTAGTATTAAAACTGGAACATTCTTTATTATACCAAAAGATAAAGGCCTTCCAGGCTTGATTGCTACTTTTGAAAAAATTATTTTACCAACTTCTTTAATAATTTTAATTAAGAAATCTTTATGACCCACAGAGGCTCCACCACTAATAACAATTAAATCATAATCATTTTTTAAATTAAGAAGTTTATTTTTTATTTCATTAAAATCATCTTTTATTATTCCACAATCTTTTAATTTTATGAAAGGTTTATTTAATAACTCCATCAACATAAACCTATTACTATCATATATTTGATGATTCCTTTTTGAGTTACCTGGATTAACTAACTCGTTTCCATTAGATAAAACAGCTATATTAATATTTTTTAAGACTTTTATTTCTTCTTTATTTATTGAAGATAATAAACCTACTTCCTGTGGTCTTATTAAATTATATCTAGATAAAACTATTTTGCCTTTTTTAATATCTTCTCCTTTTTTTCTAACATTTTTTTTTTTAATAAATGTTTTAATCTTAATTTGATTTTTATTTATGAATTCTACATCTTCTAACATAATAACCGTATCTAGGTGCTTAGGTAAATGTGCTCCTGTTGACACTTTTACACACTGATTAAATTTGATTTTTTTTTTAAATATATCGCCTGCATTAATTTCATAAACTATATCATAAACTTTATTAAGGTTCTTTTTGTGGTTTGAAAAATTTATTGCAAAACCATCTACTGCTGAATTATCTTGTGGAGGAATATTTATATTTGATTTTATATCCTCTGCTAAATAAAGGCCTATAGATTTTTTTATATTTACTTTGTTAGTTTTTTTTATACAAGAAATATTTTTTTTAATTAAATTATATGCTTTTTCAGTATTAATCATTATTAATTTCAAAGTTATTTTTAATAATGAAGTCTGCTATACTGCAATAGTTGTTTAAATCTAATTTAAAAATATCTTTATGTATTTTAATATTTTTATTTTCTAGAGCTATGGCAATTATGTTATCATCATGTCTATATAAAAATTCTTTATTCACTTCTTTTCTGTATACTTCGATTTTTTTAATATTAGAATATTTCCAACCTTCTACTAAAGTTATATCAGCACTAATTGTATTTTTTAATAAAAAATTAAGATCTTTCTCTTTATCATTTAATTGATTTATTACTGCCCATTGCCTTGAAGAACTTATTATAACTTGATCTGAACCTGCCTTTGAAAATCTGTAACTATCTTTTCCTTTTTTGTCTATTTCAAAATTTTTATGGGCATGTTTTAGTGTGCACACTTTTAGTTTGTACTTATTTTTAAAAACTTTAATAAGATTTTCTACAAGTGTTGTTTTACCTGAGCCACTCCATCCTGCTATACCTATGGTTTTTTTCAATGCAATAACGTTTGTTACTTATTTTAATTATTTAATTATACAAAAACTAAAACTTTTGAAAAACTTAATTTATTAAAAAAATATAAAAGTGTAGATATTTCTTTATTTTTTATATTATATTCATATATGAGTAATAAATAGAAATATATCATGAATACTATTAACAAAAGAGCACCAGGTAGAAGAGAAAAAGTTTACTACAATAAAGGTAGACAATTAGATTTAAGTGCTTTTGAAGAAGCAAAAAAAATATTAGATTCTTACAGGCCATTTAAAAAAGACATGTTAATAGAATACTTGCATTTATTTAACGATAAATTTCATGGTTTATATGCCAAGCATCTTAGAGCAATAGCTGAACTTACAAAAATTAGTATGTCTGAAGTATATGAAGTTGCAAGTTTCTATGCGCATTTTAAAATTATTGATGATGACGCATTACCACAATCTGAAGTTACTATAAAAGTTTGTGACAGCATTACATGTTTTATGAATAAATCAGAAGATTTACATTCACAAATAAAAGATAGTAATTTTAATGCTAGAATAGAAAAAGCTCCTTGTATGGGTAGATGTAATTTAGCTCCAGTGGTTGAAGTAAACCACAATCATATATGTAACGCTAATCTAGAGAAAATTAGTAATGCTATTAAAACTAAAGATTTCTCATATAAGAACGATGATTTTATTAGTTTAGAAGAT
>CACMKJ010000006.1 GCA_902614225.1 Rhodospirillaceae bacterium | reverse complement strand
TGACATTATTAAATCTAGAAAACGGCATAAATAATATTAAAAAAATATCTTTAAAACTTCCTTCTAAAAGTGGAGTTTACAAGATGATTTCAGTTAGGAATGAAATATTATACATAGGGAAAGCAAAAAATTTAACTAAAAGAGTAAGGTCTTATGCTAATCCTATGAAATTTAACTATAGATTGCAAAAAATGGTATCATTAGTAAATAGAGTAGACTTTATTATTACTAAAAATGAAGCATATGCTCTGCTACTAGAAGCAAGTCTAATAAAAGAAATTAAACCTAAATTTAATATTTTATTAAAGGATGATAAAACATATCCTTATATTACACTTAGAAAAAGTCATGAATGGTGTCAAATAAAAAAACATAGAGGAAAAAAAATAGGCGGTGATAAATATTATGGACCATTTGCTTCTGCTTATCACGTAAATAATACCTTAGATACCTTACAGAAAGTTTTTCCAATTAGAACTTGTACAGACTATGAATTAGAAAACAGGAAAAGACCTTGTATACAGTATGAAATAAAAAGATGTTCTGCCCCATGTACAAAATTAATATCAAAAAGTGATTACAATAAAATAGTAGATAATCTTGAAAGTTTTCTGCTAGGGAAAGAGAGTAAAGTTTTAAAAAATCTTATCAAAGAAATGCATAGACTATCAGAAAATTTAAATTATGAAAAAGCTGCATTTTATAGAGACAAAATTAGATCATTAGAAAAAATTAATAAATCCAACGATAAAGAATCTAAAAACTTAGCATCAGCTGATTTTTTCTGTCTATCTAAAATAAATAATATGTATGCTGTAGAAATAGTATTTTTTAGAAACGGTAGAAACTTTGGTTCTAATACTCATTACCCATATGTTTATAAAGAAGAAGATAATAAATCACTATTAGGAAAGTTTATTATTCAATTTTATAATAATAATAAAAATATCCCTACTAAAATTTTCACATCTATTGAAATAAATGAAAAAAATTTATTACAAAAAGCACTAGAAATACAGAATAAAAATAAAGTTATTATTAAAGTACCTAACACTACTTCTGATATTAAAATAATCGAAGAAGGATTAGCTACAGCGAAAAAAAATCTTGCTGATAAAATATCTAAAAATTCTAATATTAAAGAGTTACATGCTCAAATTAAGAAAACATTTAATTTATCAAATAATATTAATAAAATTGAAGTATACGATAATTCTCATTATGCTGGAAAAGAGGCAGTTGGTAGTTACATAGTTGCTGATAAAAATGGTTTTCTAAAAAAAGAATATAGAAAGTTTAATATCAAAGAAGCTGCTACCAATGATGATTATGGTATGATGAAAGAAGTACTAAAAAGAAGATTTAAATCAGAAAAATTAAAAGCCTTTCCAGATTTAGTAATAATTGATGGAGGACTAGGACAGTTATCTGTAGCCAAATTAATTTTTGAAGAATTGAAAATTCAGTCTGTTGAGCTAATTGCTGTTAGTAAAGGGAAGTTAAGAAATTCTGAAAATGAAATATTTTATAATATTTCAGGTAAAAAAATATATATCAAAAAGAGTGAACCAATATTTTATTACATATTAAGACTGCGTGATGAAGCCCACCGCTATGCTATCACAAACCATAGAATTAAAAGAAACAAAAATATTTTTAGATCAGAAATAGATAATATTGAAAATATTGGACCTAAAAGAAAAAAAAATTTAATTTTATATTTTGGTTCGTTACAAGAAGTTAAAAAAGCAGATTTAAAACAATTACTAGAAGTGCCTGGTATAAATAAAAATATGGCAAAAGCAATCTATAATTATTTTAGGGTTAATTAAATGAATATTCCAAATTTTTTAACTATTCTAAGACTTTTTTTTCCTATATTTATAGGTATTGTGTGCTTTCTAAAATTAGATATTAACCTTGAAAAACTTATAATTTTAGTTCTATTCGTTTTATTTAGCTTAACTGACTATCTTGATGGTTTTTTAGCAAGAAAACTTAACCAAGAGTCAGTTTTTGGTAAAATTTTTGATCCTATATCAGATAAAATATTAACTTCTACTAGCTTAATTTATATCTTAACTTTTGAGAATATAATATTGGTACCTTCATTGTTAATTATTTCTAGAGAGTTTATAGTTTCAGGAACTAGAGAATACATGTTCAAAAAAAATGGGAAAGCTATTGACGTAACCTTCCTATCAAAAATAAAAACAACTTTACAATTCATATCAATATTCCTTTTTTTAGTACAAGATTTTTTAATTAATTATTTAAATATATTCAATATTGCCTATATTAGTTTATGGGTTGCTACTATAGTAACAATTTATACGGGCTTAAAATACTCTTATATGACTTATATATTTAATCAAAAAAGGAAATAATATGAAAGTTTTATATTTTTCATGGATAAAAGACAAACTTGGGAAAAGCCATGAGGAAATTCAAGTAAGTGATAATGTTAAAACAATTAATGATTTGATAACATTGTTAAGACAAAATAATGAAAACTATAAAGATGTTTTTAAAGATACTTCTTCTATAAAAGTTTCTATCAATATGGAAACTGCAAAGTTTGAAGACTCCATAAATGACAATGACGAGGTAGCTTTTTTTCCTCCAATGACAGGAGGATAAAGTGATAAAAGTTCAGGAAGAGGATTTCTCTTTAACCGATGAAATAACATCTCTTAAAAAAAGATGCAATAATATTGGAGCTTTAAGCACATTTATTGGTATAGTAAGAGATAAAAGAGAAGATGAAAAGCTTGTATCTATGACTTTAGAACATTACCCAGGTATGACTGAAAAGATGCTAAATAAAATCAATACCGAAGCACTAAGTAGATGGGACCTTTTAGATACAACAATTATTCACAGATATGGAAAGTTATTACCAGGTGAACAAATTGTTCTAGTTATAACTGCTTCTAAACATAGAAAGGAAGCTATTGAATCTTGCCATTTTATTATTGATTGGTTAAAAACAAAAGGACCTTTTTGGAAATATGAGAAAACAGTAGATAAGGGCTTTTGGGTTGATGCCAAAAGTCAAGATTTAGATGAAGAGTTAAAGTGGAATAATTAACTTAAAGTTAATTTCGTATACTTTTCAATTAATAATCTACAAACATTACCAGGGTTAAACTGTACCTCATTAATTGATTTAACTGGTGTTACTTCTGCTGCAGTACCTGTTACAAAACATTCACTATACTGTGATAAATCTTCAACTTTTAATCTAGTTTCAGTTACTTTAAAATTCTCTTTTTTAGCTATTTCAATTACCGTTTGTCTAGTAATTCCATCTAAAAAACAGTCTGCTATAGGTGTATAAATTTCATCATTTTTAACGAAAAAAATATTTGCTCCTGTAGCCTCAGCTATGTAGCCTCTGTAATCTAACATTAAACTATCATCAAAACCTTGGTTTTCTGCTTCATGTTTAGATAGCGTACATATCATATATAACCCAGCAGCTTTTGTATTAACTGGTGCAGTGCTAGGATCTGGCCTTCGCCATTTAGATATATTTAGTTTAATCCCTTTTAATTTTGCTTCTGGTGAGAAATATGAAGGCCATTTCCAGGCAGCAACTGCAAAATGAATGGTATTTTCCTGTGCTGATATTCCCATCATTTCACTACCTCTCCAAGCAACAGGCCTAATATAACCATCAATTATATTATTAGCCTCTAAAACATCTTTTCTAATTTTGCAAATTTCTTCTATGCCATAAGGAATATTGAATCCAAGTGTATTAGCAGACCTAATTAATCTTTCAGTATGTTCTAATTCTTTAAATATCTTTCCTCCATATGCTCTTTCACCTTCAAATACAGAGCTAGCATAGTGAAGTCCATGACTTAAAACATGTAGTTTAGCATCAGTCCACTTAAGAAGTTTTCCATCAAGGAATATAAAACCCTCTAAATTACTGTAATCCAATATCGCCTCCAAAGTTTAGTAATAATCTATATTTTTAATTATGAAAAGAAAATAATTATTTATTAATATAAATAATTTTTGCTATTGTAAATTATGTATAAACAAAAACACATATTAGTAATAGATGATGATAAAAAGCTTGGTAATCTTTTAAAAAGCTTTTTAACAGAAAAAGGATATTTAGTTGATTTTGTTGAAAATACTTTAATAGCTAAAGAAAAGCTATTTAATATTATATTTGATTTACTAATTTTAGATGTAATGCTTCCAAAAGAAAGTGGTTTATCATTTGCATCTAAATTAAGAGCTAGTAATAATACGCCTATATTAATGTTGTCGGCGATGAGTGCGCCTAGGGATAGAATAAAAGGATTAAAAACTGGAGTAGATGAATATCTGGCAAAACCATTTGAACCAGAAGAACTTTTATTAAGAATTGAAAATGTAATTAGAAGAAGTCAATCTATACAACAAGAAATTAACGTAATTAACATAGGTTTTTTTAGCTTTGATGTAAATAAAAATATTTTGAGCAAAAAAAATGCATCTATTAAATTAACTGTAAAAGAGACAAAAGTACTGTTACACTTATATAAAAATTTAGGAAATGATGTGAAACGAGAAAAACTAGCCAGTGATATAAATGTTTCGATAAGAACAATTGATGTTTTAGTAAAAAGAATAAGAGAGAAAATTAGTTGTCTACCAAACTCAAAAAATTTTTTACTAACCTCTAGAGGTGTAGGGTATAAATTAGAACCTTAATAAATATGAATACTAGAAAATTTTTTCCAAAAACATTTTTTGGCAGATCACTAGTAATTATATTAATACCAGTATTATTATTACAGTTGGTTTTAATATACTTTTTTTATGAAAGACATTGGGATGATGTTGGCAGAAGATTAGCCTTAGCACTAGGTGGTCAAATCTCATATATAATTAAAACATTGGAAGAAAAAGACTTTTCTCCTAATGATATAAAAATTCAATTTAAAAAAGCCGAAAGTAATTTTTTAATTAGTTCAAGTTGGTACCCTGAAGAAGGCTTGGAAAGGTTTGGCCAAAAAGAAGTGACCTCTCTTTTAGATAAAACCTTGGAAAAATCATTAGCAGAAAGAATAAATTATCCTTATACATTTGATACTAAATTAATTAAAAATCAAGTAATAATATATGTGAGTGTTAATGATGGAGTTTTAAAGTTTTCTGTTGCAAGGAAAAATTTATACAGTTCGACTATAGAAGTCTTCATATTATGGATGCTATTTACAGCAATTTTCTTATTAACTTTAGCTCTATATTTTATGAAGCAACAAATCAAACCTTTAAGAAATATTATATTAGCTGCAGAGGAATTTGGCAAAGGTAATAACTATGACCTTAAACCCCGTGGGGCATTCGAATTAAGACAATTATCTAGAGTTTTTATTAAAATGAGAGCTAGGATAAATAATCAAATTAATAATAGAACCTTAATGCTAGCTGGTATTAGTCATGACTTAAGAACTCCTTTAACTAGAATGAATTTACAAATAGCTTTACTAGGTGATAAAAATGCTAGTAAAAATCTAGGAGATGATGTCTCTGAAATGAAGGAAATGATAGATAACTATTTAGCCTTTGCTAGCGGAGAAAAAGAAGAGAAAATAAAAAATATAAATATCTACAAGTTAGTAAAAACATTGTGTGAAAAAGATATAATATATGACTCAAAAACTATTAAGAACAAAGTTACTAAAGACGTACACATTAATGCTAAACCATTAGCAATGAAAAGGGCATTATTAAATATTTTATCAAATGCTATATCTTATTCTAAAAATATAGTAGAAATAATGACTATTAAAAATGATAACTTCCTGAATATTGTTATTGAAGATGATGGTAAGGGCATTCCCAAAAATAAAAGAGAAAAAGTTTTTAAAGCCTTTTATAGAATAGATGAATCCAGACAATCAGCATCTGCTAACACTGGCCTTGGATTAACTATTGCAAAAGACATAATACAAAGTCATGGAGGAAGAATTGTGCTAAATGCTTCTAACCTTGGTGGTTTAAAAGTAGAAATTATGCTACCAATAAAAGCATAATAAGTTAATCTTTTTATTATTTTTTAATTAAATCTTCAAAAAAGTTTGTAGACTTTTCTATTCTTTTTATTCCTTTATCTATTATTGCAAAAGCGCTATTATTTGTATTATCTTCATATAACCATTTTTTAAAGCCTAACAAATATATAACTAAGATAGCTTTTTCAAATAGTTTTTTTCTAATGATATTATTTGAATATGAAAAGCAATCTAAGAATATTTGAGCACTTAATTTAGTGCTTTTTAAACTAATCAAATAAAACTTTGGATTATTAAAATAAAAGTTTATTATATTAGATATCCCCAATTTATTCTCATTCATATAGTCTAATTTATTCAATAAATACTCTTGAATTATATCAGAAGGATTATTTTCTTTAATGTCCTGAGCTGAGACTGAACCTATTACCAACTTATCAATATATCTATCATAATGTTCTAGAAAATATATCTTATCAGCAAATAATTTTTTTATACTGTTTTTTTTTAAATTTAGCTCCTTTTCTACATCAGAATATTTTATTTTGTCCCAATTACCAATTTCAGCTTGTTTTAAAAAATAATCTATTATTTTTTTTTTTGACATTAATTAAGTTTAGATAAACTGTTAGCTCTTTTTTTTGCTGCAAATATAGCATTTTTCATTATTTCATATAATCCTGTATTTTTTTTTTCAAGAATTTTTAATGCTGCTTCAGTTGTTCCTTTTTTACTTGAGACAGACCCTATAAGCTTTCTAGTATTATTTCCCATTTTCACCAATTCTAAAGCTCCTTCCACTGTACCATATGTCAAACCTCTAGCAACTTTTTTAGAAAAACCTAAATCGTGAGCAATTTTTTCAAATACATTTAAAAACAAAAAGAAATATGCCGGTCCACTACCTGAAATAGCAGTTACACTCTCCAGTAACTTCTCATCTTTTATCTCATAATTATTTCCTAATATGCCAAATAAGCTATTAATATTTTTTTTAAATAAGTTTTTCGAGTTACTTGAATGAAATATACAATTTACTCCTAAATTAACTTCTATAGCTAGATTAGGCATTACTCTTGTAACACTGGTTTGAGTTTTCAAATAGCTTCTTATTTTACTAGTTGTTATGCCTGCCATAATTGATACTATATTCTTATATAACACATTATTTAAATTTATTTCTTTAGCTACATTTTTAAAATCTTGAGGTTTTACTGCAAAAAATATAACGTCACCTTCCCACTGTTTAGGTATTTTTTTATAAAAATTAACCTTAATATTTTCTTTTTTAACCTTATTTATGTTAGCTTCTAGTTTTTCTACTAAATGTATATCAATTGATTTGTGTAGACTTCCTTTTTTCCAAGAAGATATTATAGGAAGTCCCATTCTACCAGCTCCTATAAATAATATTCTCATATTTTAGTTTTAAACTTCCCCATGAGTTTCCAACATTAAATGCTGAAGAGTACTCTTTACGTCTTTATTATCCCATGCAAATATTTGAAAAGCTGGATAAAATTTTTCACATTCACTCAAAGCTAATAAACTAGCCTGTTCTAATTGGTTTTTACATAGGCTTTGATTAGTTGGTATAGGAAATGACTGTTTTAGTATTGGCCAACTTTGATCTGACCAAATTTCAAAATGTCCTACTAAAAGTCTTTCATTTAAGCTGAATAAAAAAGAATAAACGTCCTTAAACCTATTCTCAGGAATATTAATATCCAAAACACATGAAATATATAAAAGGTTATGATCTTCATTAATTCCGTAAGATAGTTGATAATCACACCACTCACCTGCAACTTCTACGTGTATGTTATTGCTACTATCCCTCTCATAGTCCCAATTATTAGCTATAATTATATCTTCAACTAATTCTAAAGGATTATAATTAGTATCAACACTTTTTAATTTATAAACTTTCATAATAATACCCTATATTGTATATACTAATTTATTTAACGCAATATGAAGTATTTGACTAGTACTATTTACGGTTTTTTAATTTTTTTTCTAAGGTCTTTATTTTTGCCTCTAAAATTGAGTTTTGTTCTCTAGCCTTTATTATCATAGATTTAATTTCTTCAAACTCCTCCCTATTTACTAGGTCTAAATTCTTCAAATTTGCCTCTATCTTTGATTTGATAATTTGTTTAGAATGATTTCTTACTCCCTCTAAACTACTAAATACACCACTAGCAATATTTGATAAATGTTTAAGTGTGTTATCTTTATTCATTTTTTACTCCTTAAAATAAATACTATATTAGAATTTTAATATATAGTAATAATATTTCAGAGGTAAATATGATTTTAGTTACAGGAGGCGCTGGCTTTATTGGTAGTAATTTAGTTAATGAACTTTTAAAAAATAAATTACCAATAGCAGTATGTGACTTTAATACAAAAATAGACAAAAGCTACTTTAAAGGTATAAGCAATATTTTAAGATTTGTTGAGCCAATGGATCTTAGAAACTTTATTTTTGAAAATAAAATATCTGTAATATTTCACCTAGGCGCTATTTCTTCAACTACCTTTCCAGATGCAAATCAAATTTGGTATAATAATATTTTTACTAGTAAAGAGATATGGGATTTATGTTGTAAAAATAATATAAGATTAATCTATGCTTCATCCGCTGCTACTTATGGTAATGGAGATAAAGGTTATATTGACGATCAAAATCTTGATTATTTAAAATCTCTTAAACCTTTGAATATTTATGCATGGAGCAAAAATGAAGTGGATAAGAGAAATTTATATGCAAAAGATATACTAAATATATCTCCTCCACAATGGATATCTCTAAAATTTTTTAATGTTTATGGGCCTAATGAAAGTCATAAAGAAAATATGATCTCAATTGTATTAAAAACATTTCAACAAATAAAAAAAAATGAAACTACATTATTATTTAAATCCTACAATGACCAATATGAAGATGGTGAACAAAAAAGAGATTTTATATACGTAAAAGACTGTATAAAAGTACTTATGTGGTTTTTAGAAAAAGACAATATATCAGGTATTTTTAATGTCGGCACAGGCCAAGCTAGAACATTTAATGACTTAGTTTATAATGTTTACAAAAATATGAAAAAAAATATAAATTTAAAATATATAGACATGCCTAAAGAACTTAAAAATCAATATCAGTACCATACTAAAGCAGATTTAAGAAAATTAATTAAAACTGGATATGATAAAAGTTTTTATTCCTTAGAAAATGGAATAGAAGACTATATCAACAATTATTTAAATAAAAAAAATTATGAAATTTCCTAATATAAATCCTACTGCATTTGAAATTTTTGGTTTAGAAATTAAGTGGTATGGTATTTCTTATGCATTAGGTCTTATTTTGGCATTATTTCTTTGCAAAATACTGTCTAAAAAATACAACAAAGTTAAGGAAAAAATTTTTGATGATATTTTAATTTGGGTAGCTTTAGGAATTATACTAGGAGGAAGAATAGGATACGTAGTATTTTATAATTTTAATTTTTATTTAAATAACCCTAAATATATATTGATTGGAATTAGAGATGGCGGCATGTCATTCCATGGTGGTATTATAGGAGTTATCATAGCCAGTCTTTTTTTCTCTAAATTAAAAAAAGTTTCTTTTTTATGCATTATGGATATTATAGCGTGCGCAGCACCTATAGGTCTATTTTTAGGAAGAATAGCTAATTTTATAAACTCTGAATTATGGGGCAAAGAAACTAATTTTTTTCTTGGTGTAATCTTTCCTAATGGAGGAACAAATCCAAGGCATCCAACTCAACTTTATGAAGCACTTTTGGAAGGATTAGTGCTTTTTTTTCTTGTTAATTTTTTCTACAAATATAAGAATAGTTTTCCCGGTCTCACTAGCGGTGTATTTTTAATTTTTTATGCTGTTTTTAGAATTTTTGTAGAGTTTTTTAGAGCACCAGACCATCATATAGGATACATAATAGAGCCTTATATAACTACTGGTATAATATTAAGTTTACCTATGATAGTTTTAGGTTTAGGACTAATTTTTTTGAATGACAGAAATAGAAAAAATTATTAAAAAAAATATTAAATCTAATGGGACTATATCAATTGAAGAATATATGACAATTTCATTATACCATCCAAAATATGGCTATTATACAAAAAATAATATTATCGGAAAAAAAGGTGATTTCATTACTTCTCCTGAGATTAGTCAAGTATTTGGAGAACTGATTGCTACTTGGTTAATTTTTAACTCTTCTAATTTTTTTAAAAACAATATCAATTTCCTAGAATTAGGTCCTGGTAGAGCTGTATTAATACAAGATATATTAAGAACAGTAAAGTCTCTAAATATTAAATTATACAATAAAATACAGCATATTTATTTTTTAGAAAAATCTAAAATTTTAAAAAGTTATCTAAAAGGAATAAATAAATCAAAAATAATATTAGATATTAATCAAATTGAAAAAAAAGAAACTTTTATATTAGCTAATGAGTTTTTTGATGCGATACCTGTTAATCAATATATAAAAATTGGTAAGTTTTGGCATGAGAGAAGGGTCTACCTAGATGATAGAAGTGAATTTAGCTTTATTATATCAAAGTCTCCTGTTACAAAAAAGATACCATTTCCTTCAGCAGCTAAAGAAGGATTTGTATTTGAGTATTCTAATTATATTAACCTTTTACTATCACAAATTTTTGAAAAAATAAATAACTATGGGGGTGTATTTTTAATAATAGATTATGCTAAAAGTTTTGATTATGGAAAAGACACATTATCTTTCATTTATAAACACACTCATGTAAACCCTTTTTATTGCCCTGGAAGCACTGATATTAGTTCCAAACCCGATTTCACTCTGATCAAATCATTAGCAATCCAAGCTAATTGCAAAGTATTGGGACCCTTTTCCCAAAATTTTTTTTTAACTAAACTAGGAGTTGAAATAAGATTTGAAAAGTTAATTAAAAGTAATCCAAATTTATCGTCCTCTTTGTTAGCCAGCAAAAAAAGATTAATAGACAAAGAATACATGGGAGAGATCTTTAAAGTTCTTATAATAACAAATAAAAATAATAAAGACTTTATATTTGATAACTATGCTTGAATATGAAATAGCTCCAAATTTAAAGGCTTACACACACGGTTTTTTTAAAAGAAAAGGAGGTGTTTCTAAAGGTATATATAATTCATTAAACTGTGGTATGTCTTCAAAAGATAAAAAAGATAATATTATAAAAAATAGAAAAATGATCTCAGAATCATTAAACTTCAATGTTAATAAATTGATAGTTGCTAATCAATCTCATAGTAATAAAGTAAAAATTTTAAATAAGTTTGAATCTGATATTGACTGTGATGCTATGATATCACTATCTAATAAAATCATTTTAGGAGTGCTTACTGCTGACTGCTGTCCTATTTTAGTAGGACATAAAAAAAAATATATATCTGCAGTAATACATCTCGGATGGAAAGGACTATTAAATGATATATTAAAAAATTTTTCATATAAAATTGAAACTTTAGATATAAATATTAATGATTTAATTTTTGCATTAGGGCCTTGTATAGGTTTTTATAGCTTTGAAGTTGGTAATGATTTTAGAAGAAATTTTATAATTAAAGATAAGCTTTCTAAAAAGTTTTTTACTACTGTAAAAAATAAGATTTATTTTGATCTTAGGGGTTACGCCAGATTTGTATTGATTAAACTAGGTTTTTCTAATATTTGGTGTTCCTCTGAAGATACCTATAAAAAATTTAATGATTTTTTTAGTTATAGATATTCAATACATAATAAATTTACAGATTACGGTAGAATGTTATCTGTGATAAAAAGTTAAAAAATCTATTTACAGTGGATTTTTTGATTGTTAAGTATAGAGTTAAATAGAAAAAAAAATGAAATTATTAGCCTGTAATAGCAACTTAGCTTTATCTGAAGAAATAGCCACTACTTTAAATATTCCATTAACTAAAGCTAGCATAAAAAAATTTTCTGATGAAGAAATATTTGTGGAAGTAAACGAAAATGTAAGAGGACAAGATGTGTATGTAATTCAATCAACATCTAAACCAGCAAACGATAATTTAGTAGAATTATTAGTTTGTATAGATGCATTAAAAAGGGCTTCTGCTAAACAAATAACTGCAGTAATTCCATATTTTGGTTATGCAAGACAAGACAGAAAACCTGGACCAAGAACTCCAATTAGTGCAAAATTAGTTGCTAACTTAATTACAAAGTCTGGGGCTGATAGAGTACTTACTATAGATTTACATGCTGGACAAATACAAGGATTTTTTGATATTCCTGTAGATAATCTTTATGCTGCTCCGATTCTTTTAGAAGATATTAAAAAAAACTATGATTTAGATAGAACAGTAATAATTTCTCCAGATGTTGGGGGAGTAGTAAGAGCTAGATATATTGCTAATAGATTAAATATTGGTTTGGCTATAGTAGATAAAAGAAGAGAAGCTGCAAATATATCAGAAGTTTTAAATATAATAGGTGACGTTAAAGAAAAAAATTGTATATTAATTGATGATATAGTTGATACAGCTGGTACTTTAACAAATGCAGGAGAAGCTCTGCTGAGCGTTGGAGCAAAAACTGTTTCTGCTTACGTAAGTCATGGTGTTTTATCAGGAAGTGCTCTTGAGAAGATTAAAAAATCTGTACTTACAGAGATAGTAACAACTAATACTATTTCTAGTTTATTTGGTGAAGATAAAAATAAAATTAGAAGATTATCAGTAGCACCGTTAATAGCAGAAGCAGTAAAGAGAATAGATAACCATAGTTCTGTATCAAGTTTGTTTAATTAAGGAGAAAGAAATGAGTAGTATAGATACATTAAGTGCCTCTTTGAGAGAAAAAGTTGGAACTAATAGTGCAAAAAAAGTAAGAATTGCTAATAAAATACCTGCAATAATTTATGGTGATGGTAAAAACCCAGAGCCAATTTCATTAGATGTAAAAGATTTAAGAATAGAAATAAATAAATCTTCCTTCTTAAATAAAATTTATGATTTATCTATAAATGACAGCAAAACTAGAGTAATAGTTCAAGGTATCTCTCAAAATCCTGTAACAGATCAACTAGAGCATGTAGACTTTTTAAGAGTTAACGATAAAACTAAAGTAACGATAGAGGTTCCTGTTAAGTTTTTAAATGAAACACTAAGTCCTGGCATAAAAAGAGGCGGAGTACTAAATGTAGTTAGGTACACTGTGGAAGTAATATGTCCCGTGAATAAAATACCAGAGAGCTTTGAATTCAATCTTGAAGGCCTTGAAATAGGTGATAGTATACACATTAGCCATACTAAAATAGATGAGGGTGTAGAACCCACAATAAAAGATAGAGACTTTACTGTAGCAAGCATACTCGCTCCATCAGCGCTTGTATCAGCTGAAACCTCAGAAGATAAAGCTGAGGAAGGGGAAGAGGATGGCAAAGATAAAGAAGCTGCTGAAGAAAGTAAACCAGAAGAAGAAAATAAAAAATAAAAATAGATGTTTTTGTTTATAGGTTTAGGAAATAAAGGTTCTAAATATCAAAACAATAGACATAACACGGGTTTTTTGTTTGTAGATTATCTGGTAAAAAAATATGGTTTATTAAAAACGAACAATAAACTAAAATGTATTCTGTACAAGGGTAATATTCTGAACAATGATATTCTTCTTTCTAAGCCAGAAACTATGATGAATTTATCCGGAGAATCAGTTAAATTAGTAAAAAGTTTTTATAAAATTAAGCAAGAAAATATTTTTGTATTTCATGACGAGCTTGATTTAGATATAGGTAAAATAAAATTTAAATTTGGAGGAGGGTCGGCAGGACATAACGGAATAAAAAACATTGATAAGCATATAGGTAATAATTACTATAGGATAAGAATAGGTGTAAATAATAAAAGTACTTACTCTGAAGTTAATAAATTTGTTCTCTCAGACTTTAAAACTGAAGAAAGAATATTACTGGATAACAAAATTGATTTAATAGATAAAAATATAATGTTTGTTTTTAATAAAGATATAAATAGTTTTATGAATGAAATTAATAAATAATCATGGGATTTAAATGCGGCATCATAGGTTTACCAAATGTTGGAAAATCATCTTTATTTAATGCTTTAGTAGGTTTGCAAAAGGCTGCCTCCGAAAACTATCCTTTTTGCACAATAGAGCCAAATGTTGGCAAAGTTCCTATACCAGATGATAGATTAATACAATTAAGTAAAGTTAATAACTCTAAATCTATAATAAATGCTCAAATGGAATTTGTTGATATTGCAGGTCTTGTTAAAGGAGCGAGCAAAGGAGAGGGGTTAGGAAATAAATTTTTATCAAATATTAGAGAGGTTGATGCAATAGCACATGTAGTAAGATGTTTTGAAGATGAAAATATAACGCATATTCACAAAGCAATTGATCCTGAATATGATATAGAAATAATTGAGAGTGAATTACTATTATCAGACATAGAAAGAGCTGAAAACATAATAGAAAAACTTAATAAATTAATAAAAATAGGAAAAAACGAAAACAAAGAAGAAAGAGATTTATTTCTTAAAGTCCTAGATAATTTAAATTCTGCAGATACAAATGACCTCTCAAATTATAGCTCAGAAGAGCTCGAGATCATTAATAAAAACGGTATTTTATCCTTTAAACCTTTAATGTATGTAGCTAATTTAGATGAAAACTCGATTAAGTCTGGAAATATTTATAATCAAAAATTAAAAGATTTATCAAAAATAAAAAAAGTACCATTAGTAAATATTTCAGCAAAAATTGAGGAAGAGCTATCAAGCATAAAAGATATAAAAGAAAAAAAAGAGCTTATGAAAAGTATGGATATTGATCAAAGTGGTTTAGCTCAGTTTATTTCATCAGGCTTCAAACTATTAAATTTAATAACATTTTTTACATCTGGAGAAAAAGAAACAAAAGCTTGGACTTTAAAAAAAGATTCTTATGCTCCTGATGCGGCAGGTAAAATACATACAGATTTTAAAAAAGGCTTTATTGCAGCTGAGGTGATTAGTTGTAATAAACTATTAAAACTAGGAGGAGAAAAAGAAGCTAAATTATCAGGTAATATAAGAACCGAAGGTAAAGATTATATCGTTAAAGACGGTGATGTTGTATTATTTAAATTTAATGTATAAACTATGATTAAAATAACTAATAAAATAATAAAATCTGCTGATGACTATCCATTACCATATATGCAATTTGAACCAGAGAATAACACTAATAATAAAAGCATAATATTAATTTATGAAATATTTGGTTTAACTGATCACATTAAAAATGTAGCTAAAGAGTATGCAGAAAATGGCTTTTTAGTGGTAATTCCGGATATTTTCTCAAGATTGGAGCATAATATTGATTTGCCTTATAATAAGGATGGTTATTCAAGAGGCTTACATTTAAAGAAAAAGTTAGGATGGCAACTTCCAGTTATGGATATAGTAGCATTAGCAGCAACTTTAAGACTTAAATGTACTGTGAGTATTTTAGGCTACTGTTATGGCGGTTCACTAGCCTGGCTAGCTACTCAAAAGTCTTTCATTTTTGAAAAAGGTATATGCTATTATGGAAGCAGTATTCCTGAGTTTTTAGAATCAAATGTCAACTGTCCTAGTATGTTGCATTTT
The DNA here is from genome assembly GCA_902614225.1 of Rhodospirillaceae bacterium. Classification (GTDB taxonomy): domain Bacteria; phylum Pseudomonadota; class Alphaproteobacteria; order TMED109; family TMED109; genus TMED131. Next base: position 20,923 of record CACMKJ010000006.1, on the reverse strand, counting down.
GGAAGTGAAGACAAAGGAATTACAAAAGAAGCTATAGAAAAAGTAAAAAAATTCATAAATCTAAATAAAAATAAAATTGAATTATTTGTATATGAAAATGCCGAACATGGTTTCAATTGTAGTCAAAGAAAATCTTATAATAAAGAAGCAGCTGAAAAAGCTTTTGAAAATACTATAAAATTTTTAAAGGATTGAAAATGAACTTTATTACAAAACTTTTATTAATAGTATTATTTAATTTTATAGTATCGAAAGTTTATACTATAGATATACCTAAGGATTTAATAGTTAAAATTATTAAAGAAAGTGAAAACGAAGATGATATTAAATCAAAAAATCTAGACCTAATATCTGTAAAATATACGGGATGGATTTTTGATAGTAATGCCCCTAAAAATAACTATTGTGATGCCAAAGGAAAAATTTTTGATAGTAATATTTTAGATACATTTCACCATACCGCACCATTTCAATTTGTTTTAGGAAAAGGCATAGTTATAAAAGGATGGGACCTAGGTCTTCAAGATATGAAAATTAACGAACAACGATGTCTTGTTATCCCTCCTCACCTTGCATATGGAAATAGAAGAATAGGTGATATAATAAAACCTAATTCTACTTTAATATTTGAAGTTAAATTATTAAAAATTTTAAAAGTTGAAAAATAACAGGAGCTTTAATATGAAACCAATTTTAGGAATTATAGGAGGCAGTGGGCTTTATAGTTTAGATGGATTAAAAAATATAAAACTAGTAAATATAAAAACACCCTTTGGTATTACTTCTTCAAAACTTCATGTTTTTAATTATAAAGGCTTAAAGCTAGTTTTTTTACCTAGACATGGTTTAAATCACACCATACCTCCTCATAAAATAAATTATAGGGCTAATATTTATGCTCTAAAAAAATTTGGTGTAACTGATATAATTTCTGTCTCTGCAGTAGGTAGTCTTAAAAATATTCATAAACCTGGAGATTTTATATTACCAGACCAGTTTATTGATAGAACTTTTAATAGAGTTACTACCTTTTTTGATGAAGATTGTGTGGCTCATGTTTCACTAGCAAAGCCTACCTCTACACAGTTATCAAAATTAATTTTAAATTCGTTACCTAAAAATATTAAAATCAAACGAAAAGGAACTTATGTGGCTATAGAGGGTCCTCAGTTTTCTACATATGCAGAATCTTTATTATATAAAAGCTGGAATTGTGATGTTATTGGAATGACCAATATGCCAGAAGTAAGATTGGCAAGAGAAGCTGAAATGGGTTATGTAAGTATTGCAATGGTTACAGATTATGATTGTTGGCATAAAAATCATGATGCTGTAACAGTTGATCAAGTTATAAAGATAATGCACAAAAATACCAGTAATGTAAAAATGTTGTTACTATCAGTGCTAGACAACTTAGATAGAGTAAAAAAATGGGATTGGAATGATAAAGTTTATTCTTGTCTAAATGAGGCTATTATAACTAACAAAGGCTCTATAACCGAAAAAGCTTTGAAAAAACTTAAACCTGTTTTAAAAAGAAGATTTTCTTTATAATTACTTTTTTAATTCACTCCATATTTTTCTATAAGATAAGTAAAATACTATAGTCATTATAAAAAGAAAAAAGATAACTTTTAATCCTGCAGACCTTCTATCCTCGAGGTCTGGCATAGAAGTCCAAGTTAAAAAAGTTACTAAATCATTAACTTCCTGTTCTAAAGTGGCATTTGTCCCATCTTTATATTCAACATCATCTCCATATAATGGTTGAGGCATTGCAATAATATTGCCGGCCATATACTTATTATAATACCCTTCCCCTACATCAAATCCATTAGGCGCATCAGTATATCCTAAAAGGAGTGACCTTATATAATTAGCTCCATCTTTTCTTGCCTTAACCATTAAACTCAAATCAGGAGGATAAGCACCGTTATTTGCAGCTTTGGCAGTATTATAATTTTCATATGGTTCAACAAAATAGTCCGAATAAATTGCTGCCCTTTTCAGAATTTCACCTTCTTCATTAGGTAAATCGTCAACCTGAAATTGTGCCGCTATTCTATTTATTTGATCTTTGTTATATCCTAAGCCTTCTAAACTTCTGTAAGCAACATGTTTTAAACCATGACAACTAGCACAAACCTCTATGTATACTTGAAGACCTCTTTGTGCACTGTTCTTATCAATTTTACCTAGTGGTTTACTAAAGCTAAAGGGATACTGCTCTGGTTTTAATGCCTTGTCGGCACTAATTAAACTAAATGTAAAAGAAAATATTAGAAAGGATAGAGTGAATATGTTCATGCTATTCTGCTAATACTGGTTTTCCTATACTTTCCGGTAAAGGTCTATTTTTTTCAAACTTACCTAAAAGTGGCAGTAATATTAAAAAATGTAGAAAATAATATAGAGTTGCAATTCTGCTAATTATTATGTAGATACCTTCAGCGGGCTTACTACCAACCCAACCTAAAACTATAGCGTCAATTAAAAATATCCAAAATAATATTTTATAGACAGGTCTAAAGGTGGCAGACCTAACCTTACTAGTATCTAACCAAGGCAACAAAAATAGCACAAAAATTGCACTAAACATTGCTATGACACCACCCAACTTGTCTGGAATTGCTCTCAATATTGCATAAAACGGAAGGAAATACCATTCTGGAACTATGTGAGCTGGTGTCTTTAGTGGATCTGCTGGAATATAATTATCAGGATGACCTAAAAAGTCAGGAGCAAAAAAAACTACAGCAAAAAATATGGTTAAAGCAAAGCTTAAACCGAATAAATCTTTTATTGTGTAAAATGGGTGAAAAGGTATGGAATCTTGAGGTCCCTTTCTATCAATACCTAATGGATTGTTAGAACCATGAGTGTGTAAAGCAACTATATGTAAAACTACCACTCCAACAATTAAAAAAGGTAATAAAAAATGTAATGTATAAAACCTACTTAAAGTTGGATTATCTACAGAATATCCTCCCCAAAGCCATTGGGTTATATTATCTCCTATAAGTGGGATAGCCGAGAATAAGTTAGTTATAACTGTTGCTCCCCAAAACGACATTTGTCCCCAAGGTAAAACATATCCCATAAAAGCAGTTGCCATCATCAACAGCAAAATTATTATTCCCAACCACCACAGTAATTCTCTAGGTGCTTTATAAGAACCATAATATAACCCTCTAAAAATATGTATGTAAACAACTATAAAAAAAAATGAAGCACCGTTCATATGAATATATCTAATAAGCCATCCATGATTAACGTTTCTCATTATATGTTCAATGGAGTCAAAAGCATGATCAACGTGTGCAGTGTAATGCATTGATAGAATTACTCCTGTAATAATTTGTACTAACAAAAAGAAACCAGCTAGTGACCCAAAATTCCACCAATAATTTAAGTTTCTTGGTGTAGGATAATCTACAGCAGAATGTTTCAAAAAAGAAACCACTGGTAATCGATAATCAATCCAATTAATAATACCTTTTGTATTTTTTTTAGCTGTAGACATAAGATTTATCCTATTAATATAGTATTATTATCCTTAAAAGTATAAGGAGGTATTTCTAAATTTGTGGGAGCTGGTCCTTTTCTAATTCTTCCAGAAGTATCGTAGTGAGAACCGTGACAAGGGCAAAACCAACCTTTAAAATCTCCTTTATCTGAAGCAGGAACACACCCTAAGTGAGTACATACTCCTATTAAAACTAAGTATTTTGGATTTTTAACTCTTTCATCATCATTTTCAGGATGGGGCAGTTCTTCAATATTTACACTTTTAGCCTCATCTATTTCATTTTGACTTCTATGTTTAATAAATAAAGGTTTGCCACGCCATAAAACAGTTTTACTTTGTCCTTCAGACAACCCTGAAATATCTACTTCAATAGTAGCTAATGCTTCAACGTCCTTAGATGGATTCATTTGATCAACTAATGGCCATCCAGCAGCAGCAACAGCTACAACTCCCATCGCTCCTGAAGCTTGATGTATAAATGACCTTCTAGATTTCTTTTTACTTTTTTTATTTTCAGACATATGTTTTATTGCTTATAATACATATATATTAATAATGTTCCATATGTAAAGAGCTGATTATTACTAACACACATTTTATGAAAAAACATAATTATAAAATCATACCTGATTTACTCCTTGATAAAGAATGGCAAATCAAAACAAACACTATTGAAACTAATTTTAAAAATGTACGAGATAAAATTTGTAACACATTTGAGTCATTGGAAAAGGAGTTTAGTGCACAAAAAAATTTTAAAATTAATAAATTTAAAAAAAAAACTTGGTACAGAGACACAAAAAATAATGAATATGGGGGAGGAGTAAGTTCTATATTGAAAGGAAATTTATTTGAAAAAGTTGGTGTTAATATTTCTTCAGTAAGCGGTCAATTCCCAAATGATTTTAAAGATAAAATAAAAGGTGCAGCCAATGACCCAAGGTTTTTTGCTACTGGTATTTCAGTTGTTGCTCACATGTATTCTCCATTTATTCCTGCTGCACACTTCAATTCTAGGTTTATTGTTACTAAAGATGCTTGGTTCGGAGGAGGGTGTGATTTAACTCCTACTTATAATGAGAAAAAGATAAAAAATCAATTTCATAAGTCATTAAAAACATTTTGTGATAAATATGATAAAAATTATTATAATAAATTTAGCAAGTGGTGTTCAGAATATTTTTTTATAAAACATAGAAATGAAGAAAGAGGAATTGGAGGTATTTTTTTCGATTATTTAGATGCAAAAAATACGAAAAATTTCAACATTACAATGGAAACTGGAAATTTTTTTTGTTCTTTCTTAAGAGATATGATTAAAAAAAACCAATATAAAGTTTGGAATTCAAAACACCGAGAAAAATTATTTTATAAGAGAAGTAGATATGTTGAATTTAACCTATTATATGATAAAGGTACAACGTTTGGTTTAAAAACTAATGGAAATGTTGATGCTATTTTGATGTCTATGCCACCATTAGCATCATGGAGTTAATTAAATAATCTTTAATTTTTTTAAACATTCTTTTCTAGTAGGCAAAAAACAATTTTTTACCCACCATCTTTCTATCTTACTTAAAACTATACCTATCTCTTTTCCATTTATTTTTTTATACTTAATTACATCATCACCATTTATAGGTATTTTAGGAGCAGTCCAAGTTTTTAAAACATTTAGAATTTTATTATTAACTTTTTTTTTATTTATAAATTGATTTAATTTATAATTAGTTAATGCTACTTCTTCACCATAATAATATTTATTAATTTTTGCTTTATTCTCAGATTTTATAAGCCCTTTAATAGATAAGATATTTTGTAATTTGACTACATTACTATTACCAATTTTAATATTTTTATTTAAGTCTGCTGTCTTGATTTTAGTTACTTTTATTAAATATGCTATTCTAATAATTTTTTCGCTAGGTAATTCATTCAATGAACTTATACTTTTGTTGCTCATTTTTTGTAACCCATCTATTAAAAAATTTAATAAATTATGTTTTTTTAAAATTGAAAATGCAAAACCAACATTTTTTGATAGAAGTAATTTGTTAAATTCAATCTGCACTCTTTCTTTAGATAAAGTTTTAATTTTAGAAAAGTTTTCTACACAAGTACTAAGAGATGCTAAATGTAACTGTTCTTCATTACTAGCATAAGCACCAACAAACCTAAAATATCTAAGCAACCTAAGATTATCCTCTTTTATTCTATTTATTGGAATACCTATAAATTTAATTTTGTTTTTTATTAAATCTTTTACCCCATCAAAAGGATCAAAAAGGTTTCCTTCTAAGTCAGAATATATAGAGTTTATTGTAAAATCTCTTCTTTTGGCATCCTCTTCAAAACTATTAATAAACCCTACTTTAGCTTTTCTACCAAAGGTTTTAATATCTTTTCTTAAACTTGTAATTTCTATTACATAATCTTTTGAAAAAATACTAATAGTTCCATGTCCTTTTGACTTATCCTTAAATTTAATATTATTTTTTTCTAGTTTTTGTTTTACTAAATCAGGCCTCATATTGACGGCAAAATCTAAATCCTTAGTTATTGTATTATTTAAGGCTGCCCTTACTGCTCCACCTACTAATTTAATATTTTTTTTTCCAAAAATATTAAATAATTTTAATACGAGATTATTTTTTTTCCAAAAAGGTACAAACTTTATTTTTTTATTTCTCAACCTCAACCTTACCTGGTATTAAATCTACACCATCATATTTAGCTGGTATATAAGTACCTTTAGATTCAATATCATTTAAAAACCTTACAGATAATAAAAAAATTAATGTAAAAAATACAAATACAGAAGCTATTAGTAGTTTAGGAACTCTTGAAAATAAATTAAGATTACTAATTCTAGAAATTACTACAACTAGTAAAATTAATAAAATTGCAAGTAATATTATAATTTTAATCATTATTTATTTTTAACAAATTTATTAAGTCTATTAATATTTTTGCAGTAGCTCCCCATATTTTATTTTTTTTCCAATAAATATTTAAGAAATATTTATTTTGATCTTCATCTAAATACACTTTATTAATTACATCACCTGATAATAAGTAATTAACAGGAAAATGTAAAATTGAAGTTACTTCTTGTCTATTCATTACAAAGTTCTGAACCTCCTCTAACAAAACAACTATTGGCTGAATTAAAAAACCAGATCCTGTTATATATTTATTAAGCTTTCCTAAATAAATAGCCTTATTTTGTTCAAATCCTATTTCCTCATAGGCTTCTCTGTAAGCACATTGTTGAAAGTCTCCTTTATCTTGTGCTTCTAGTTTCCCCCCTGGTAAACTAATTTGACCTTTATGGTACTTTAAATGCTTTGATCTTTTTGTCAAAACTATATCTAAATTATAGTTTGAGCCATTTGATATTAACAAACACAAAACAGCAGATTTAGTAAAATTTTTATAATTTTCTGCAATATCACTTTCATTATCAGATAAATTAAAACACTTCTTATCATCAAAGTTATTTCTTAAATTATTCTTCATTTTTAAAATTTCAATTTTATTTGAAATTTTTATTTTGTTATTAATCATGTAAACGTTATATTATTAATTTGGAAATCTTACATTAAATAAATTAGTGAGGACAAATGGAGCAACCATCTTTAAAAGATATAGAAGAAGTAAAAAAAGATTTTACTATTGCTAACAAAAAACTTTCTTCTGTAAAAAATGAGATTAATAATTTAGTTTTTGGACAAAATCTTGTTATAGACCAAATTTTAATTAGTATTTTGGCTGAAGGCCACGCCTTAATCATTGGACTTCCCGGTTTAGCTAAAACAAGAATAGTAAGCTTTCTATCTATTATACTGGGCTTTGCTACAAAAAGAGTTCAATTTACACCTGACTTAATGCCCTCCGACATTCTAGGTTCAGAAATTTTGGAAGAAAATGCAAAATCAGGAAAAGATTTTAGATTTATTGAAGGGCCTATTTTTAGCCAATTATTATTGGCTGATGAGATAAACAGAGCTAGTCCACGCACTCAATCGGCATTGTTACAAGCAATGCAAGAAAAAAAAGTGACTATTACTGGAAATACTTATGATCTTCCAAAACCATTCCATGTTCTTGCTACACAAAACCCTATTGATCAAGAAGGAACCTATCCATTACCAGAAGCTCAATTAGATAGATTTCTTATGAATATAAGAATATCCTATCCAGACCAAAGTGCAGAGCGAAAAATTCTTAATCTATCAAATGAAAAAACTGATGCTAGTCCTAAAAATGTATTATCTTCTAATGAACTACTAGAAATACAAAACTTTGTAAAAGATATACCTGTAGGAGAAAGTGTCGTCCAATATATTTTAAATATTATTAAACAAAGCAGACCTGAAACAAGTGAAGTAAAATCTGTTAAAGAAAATATATTGTGGGGACCAAGTCCAAGAGCAAGCCTAGCTTTAATGACCACCTGCAAAGCTAAAGCATTTCTAGAAAATAGATATTCTCCATCAGTTTTTGATGTCCAGTCTTTAGTAAAACCTATTTTAAGCCATAGACTAAGATTAAATATTTCAGCTAAATCGGAAAATGTGAATATTGAAGAAATACTAGATGATGTAATTAACCATACTAAGAATTAATATGATAAAAATATCAGATTTATTTAAAGCATCTGATGAATATGCCAGTCTACTTCCTAAGATTATGTTTGAATCTTCAATTCTTTCTAGAAATATCATTGAGGGTTTACACGCATCTAGGATTTCAGGTAAGGGTGAAGACTTTTGGCAATTTAAAGAATATAGACAAGGCGATAGGTTATCATCAATTGACTGGAGAAAATCTGCTGCATTAAATAAAGTTTTAGTCAAACAAAAAGAAAACGAAACAGCTAAAACAATATACTTTTATTTTGATAAAACTAGATCAATGTTTTTTAAAAGTAAAAAAAATTTACAAAGCAAACATTACATAGCTATATTATTACTAGTCACACTTTCAAGATTATTCTTGAAAAATAGAGAGAATGTTTTTCACTTTAAATCAGATAAAAGCATGATTAAATGTTCCAATGATTTATCTAGCTTTAATGAAAGTTTTTTATTTGAAGAAAACAGTATCAACTACCCTAGCAAGTCATTGATGGCAAATAATTCTATATGTTTTATTATAAGTGATTTTTTATATGACATAAAGATTGTAAAAAATTTTTTAATAAATTTAAAACAAAATAATATTAGTGGATTTTTAATTCAAATTTTAGATCCTTTAGAAATAGATTTTAACATAAAAGAAAACTTAATATTAAACGATTTAGAGACTAATGCTAAGTTGAAAGTAGATGAATCAAATAAGTTTAAAGATTTCTACAGTAAAAAACTAAAAGATTTGCAAAATAATCTAATAGATTTGTCTAAGCATTCAAATTGGAGTTACATATTACATGATACTAGTAAAAAAATTAAACCAATTTTACTTGAAATATGTAAAAATATAACAATAAAAAAGAAGTGATTTGTCAAACTTTATCAATATAATAGGTTTTTCTAATATTTATGCCTTATTTGGTTTATTATTTACTCCTATTATTTGGGTCATTGTAAAATCATTTCCTCCTATCCCAAAAAGTTATAATTTTTCAAGTTTTTTTTTATTAGAAAAAATTGATTATGATGCTCCTAAAAATGAAAAAACTCCTTTGTGGCTTGTAATATTTAGAATTTTTTTTTTTATATTAATAGTATTATTTTTTAGCAAACCTTTTTTAAAAAATAATAGTTCCATAGCCGATGAAAAATATGAAAAGTATTTAATATTAGCAGATATTGGCTGGTCAATGGCAAAGGATTGGAATAAGTTTAAAGAATTAGTTTTAGAAATTAGTCAAGAAGCAGAAAAAAATAAAAAAGAAATACTTTTTTTTCATTCTAACTTAAACACATACGAAGATTTAAAGATATTTAAAACAAGCAGTTCCTTAAGCAATTATTTAGAAAGTTTATATCCTCTACCCATACAATTTAAACAGGGCAGCTTAGATAAATTAATACAAGACGAAAGTATTTTTAAAAAGAGTAAAATTTTTATATTGTCCTCAAAGTTAGACTTTCATAATTTCAATGATTATTATAAGAAATTTAGTTTAATCAAAAATAATTTAAATAATTATTATTTTATAAATCCTTTAGACACTATACTCATAATTAACAGTTTAAAAGTAACTCAAGATAAAATAATATGTGAAATTTTAAGGCTCGGAAAAAATAGCTCTAAAAAAGAATTTTTCATAAATATTGAAACTATAAATAATGAAATTGTTTATAGAGATCAGCACAGCATAAAAGAAAACGAAAATAATAAAATGATTAATTTAAGTTTTCCTACAGAAATTTTTAATCAAATTAATAGCATTGAAATAATAGGACAAAATCATGCTGGAGCAAAATATTATTTCGACGATTTTTCAAAGAAGAAAACTATAGCAATTTTAAGTGATAATGAATTTTACAAAGAAAACCCTTTATTATCTCCAGTTTATTACCTTAAAAAATCTTTAGATTTTAAACACGACATTAAAGTTGGAAAAATAGATAATATTATAAAACAAAACTTTTCTACTATAATTATTCCTGAAACAGTCAAAATTCCTAACGAATATTATAAAAAACTAAATGATTGGTTATTACAAGGCGGTACCTTAATTAGATTTTCTGGAAAGAGTTTACTGAAAGAAAAATCAAAATTTTTACCTTCTCAAGACACCTACAGTAGAATAAGAAATATAGAAGGCCAACTTACAATTAATAATAAGCTATTTATATCAAAATTTGAAAAAGAAAGTATTTTTAGAGGATTACAAATTCCTCAAGATATAATAATTAAGAAACAACTAATTTTTGATACGTACTCTAAACAAGTTACCGTGCTTGCTAAACTCAATGATAATACTCCTTTTGTAAGTATGAAAAAATTTGGGAAAGGTAAAATAATATTATTTCATATTGGAGCTAATAACGATTGGTCAAATCTACCTATTAGTTCTTTATTTCCAGATATGATTAATAGAGTTTTATTATTCTCTAAAAATTATAATTCTTCTAACCTTAAAAATTTAAATTTAAACAAAGAAATAGACGGATTTGGAAAACTAGTTTCATCAAAAAAAATAGTTACTTTGGATAGCTTTGATAAATTAAAAACTATAAAACCATCTTTTGATATTCCGCCCGGACAATATGAAAATAATCAAATATCCGTTGCCTTAAACCTATCAACTAATATAAGTCAGTATGAGTCAGAAAAAATTTATAGCAGCATGCTTTCCAATTATTCCTTTAAAAGCACAAAGGATCTATCATCTATAATATTGAAAATAATACTTACAATGTTTATTTTAGATATATTATTAACTATTATGATTAAAAATAATTACAATTTTTTTAGAATCTTTGCTAAAAAGCATAATTTGCTGCTTTTTATTTTATTTTTTTTAACACTTATTAAAACAGATAATCTTACTGCTAATGAAACCTACTTAGCTTATATTAAAATTAAGAACTCTCAAATTAATAATATTTCAGAGAATGGGCTAGAAACAATTAGAAATTTATTAATAACTAGAACTTCAATAAATCCAGAAGGTGTTATCGGTTTAGATATAAAGAATGATAATATTTATAACTATCCATTTATTTATTGGCCTTTAACAAAAAATTTATTAAGTATTAAGAAGCCAGAAATAACTAAAATTAAGAACTACTTAAACAATGGAGGGATATTTTTTTTTGATATTATTGGCTTTTCCAGAAAAAACTTAAATTTAAAGGAAAAAAAATTTCAAGAAATAAGAATTTTTTTAAATGAAATAGGAGCAAATGAACTATCCATAATACCTAAAGGGCATACTCTTACAAAAAGTTTCTACTTATTAAATAAATTTCCTGGTAAGTGGGACAATAGAATTTTATTTATTGAAAATAATAATCTAGAATATAAAGATGGTGTTAGTTCTATAATTTTAGGATTTAATGACTGGGCAAAAGCTTGGGCTGTAGATAATAATAATTTACCATTATTCCCAGTAGTTCCTGGAGGAGAAAGGCAAAGAGAATTATCTTATAGATTTGGAATTAATATAGCGATGTATGCCTTAACAGGAAACTATAAATCAGATCAGATACATTCAAAGTCAATTCTCAAAAGATTAAGTAAGTCTAATTAAAGGATAGTTATGATTTTCGATCCAATATTACATATAAAATATATATTTATTTTTTCTATATTTTTTATACTTAGTATAATAATTTGCCATTACCATAAAATAAAACATCTCTATCTCAGGGTATTAACCTTTTTAGCTTTTCTAATATTTATTTTAAACCCACAAATAGATAAAAGAAATGCCCAGCATCATAAAGATATCGTAATAGTGGTTTCTGATATGACACAAAGCATAATTGAAACAAGAAAAGCTAAAGAAGTTGAAACAATTCGTAAAGATTTATCTAGCCAGCTTAAGGAAATAGGAAATATTGAACAAATTAACATTAAATTAAACAATAATAGAAAGATAGAACAATACAAAGCAAAAGAAATTGAAACCTCTCTTTTTAAAGAAGTTAATAATGTAATTAATGGCTTAAATATTGAACGGTTATCAGGAATTATTATTATCACGGATGGACAAATTCATGATTTGCATAACTATAATAAACTGCTATCAAAAACACCTATTCATTATATTTTGGTGGGAAATAAAAATGAAAAAGACAGAATACTCAAAACAACAAATATTCCAAAATACGCTGTCTTAGGGAAAAAATATGAAATATCTGTTCATATTACAGATAATATTGAGAAAAAAGATTTAAAGACTGACTTCTACTTGAATGAACAACTATTTGATACTAAATACCTGTCTCCAAATAAAAGCTATAAAATAGCATTACCTAAATTATCTATTGGCAAAAATATTTTGGAGATTAGAACTGAAGAAACGAATATAGAAATTTCAAAATTAAATAATTACCAGATCCATGAAATAGAAGGTATTCAAGATAAATTAAAAGTTATGTTAATATCTGGTGAACCCAACATGGGTCTAAGGAACTTGCGTAATATTTTAAACTCCGATCCAAATATTGAGCTATTACATTTTACAATTCTTCGTCCTCCGACAAAAAGAGACCTTACTCCTGTAAAAGAGTTATCACTTATCCCTTTTCCAACACAAGAGCTTTTTGCTGCGGATATATCTAAATTTAATTTAATTATTTTTGATCAGTATGGACTACAAGGAATCCTGCCACCAAAATACTTAGATAATATCTCGAAATTTGTAGTGTCTGGAGGAGCTCTTTTAGACATTGTAGGAAAAAAACACTTAACTAAAGACAGTTTAATTAACTCACCTATTAAACAAATTTTACCTACAATACCATTAGAAAATCTAAGTAATAAAAGTTTTAAACCTGAGTTGACTAAAGTTGGAAAGCGACATCCCATAACAAATAAATTAAAAGATAACTATAAAGAAAAACCTTGGGGGGAATGGACTAACTATACTAGAAGTCAATTAACTTCAGGTAAAGTGTTGTTAAATTATGAAAATGATCCTTTACTAGTAGTAGATAATGTAGGAAAAGGAAGAGTAGTACAAATGTTATCTAGTGATAGCTGGATATGGCAAAAATCGCTAGATAATAAAGGCCCTTTAATAGAGTTCATGCGTAATATTATACAATGGCTTTTAAAAAACCCCAAATTAGATGAAGACTTTATCAGCTTAAATAAAGAGAATGATCTAATAAAAATTAAATTAAATTCTATTTCATCTGGAGATATTTACGCTGAAATTGTTACTCCAAGTAAAGAATTTCTGAAATTTAAACTTAAAGATACTGGTAATGGAATATTTGAAGGAGAATTTAAATCACCAGAAAGAGGCAAATTTCAAATGATTTGGCAAGACAAAACAAAATATTTTATAATAAATGATGTGAATAATAAGGAAGTAGAAGAAATTACCTCAACTGATTATAAAATTAAAAGCTATGTTGAAAAAAATAATTCATTTACAAAAAACTTTAATATTCTTTGGAATGATCAGTCTACTCCTAAAGTCTTAAGAATATATAATAATCAAATTTTAAGTGGAAAGAATTGGATAGGTGTAATAGAAAAAAATGTACCAAAAATATCTGAAAACTCAAAGCAAAAACTATTTAATTGGTATACTATTTTTATGTTTTTAGTTTTTTTAATATTTATAAGCTGGTACAAAGAAGGAAGAAATTAAAAAATGTCTACTCAGAATTACGCATGTGGTTTTGATGAAGTAGGAAGAGGTGCTATTGCTGGACCTGTTGTAGTTGCATCAGTTATTTTTTACAATTATTCTAATATACCATATGGAATTAAAGACTCTAAAAAAATTAGTGCTTCTAAAAGACTAATTCTCTTCAAAATAATTAAAAGGATTGCTAGTGTAGGCTTAGGCATCGTAATGCCTAATATTATTGATAAAATAGGTATTTCAAAAGCTACTAACTTGGCTGCACAACAAAGTATACCACAACACCTAAGAGTTAAGAAAAACCTTCTTGATGGTAATATTAAAATTACTACTAATACCAATATTGAAAATATTATTAAAGGTGATGAAAATTACGTATCAATTGCAGCTGCTTCCATTATTGCGAAAGTTACTAGAGATAAAATTATGGTTAATAAAAACAAAGAAAATAATAAATATAAATGGGATAAAAATAAAGGATATGGAACTAAAGACCATTTACTTGCTATTAAAAACTATGGTATAACTAACTTTCACAGGAAATCATTTAATCTACATTTTTAATGTCATATAAAAACCATATAGCATCTATTGTAAGCTCTAAATATATATTAGGAGATTCATTAATAGAACTAAAAAAACTTAAAGATCATTCAGTAGATATGGTATTTTGTGATCCTCCATATAATTTACAATTATCTAAAACTTTATATAGACCAGATGCGACAAAAGTTTCAGGTGTCAACGACGACTGGGACAAATTTAATAATTTTCAAGACTATGATATTTTTACAAAAACTTGGTTATCTGAAATTAAAAGAATTCTGAAACCTGATGGATGTTTGTGGGTTATAGGAAGCTATCATAATATTTATAGAATAGGGTATATACTTCAAAATTTAAATTTTTGGATATTAAATGATATAATTTGGAGAAAAACTAACCCTATGCCTAATTTTAAGGGTACAAGATTTACAAATGCTCATGAGACTCTAATATGGGCAGCTAATACTAAATGTTCTAAATATACCTTTAACTATCAAACTATGAAACAATTAAATGATAATAAACAAATGAGATCAGACGATTGGTTGATAAATATATGTAGTGGGAAAGAAAGACTAAAAGATACTAAAAATAAAAAACTGCATAATACTCAAAAGCCTGAGGAATTATTATTAAGAGTAATTTTATCTAGCACTAAACCAGGAGATTTAGTATTAGATCCTTTTTTTGGTACAGGAACTACTGGAGTAGTCTGTAAAAAGCTTGGAAGAAAATTCATTGGAATAGAGAAAAACGCTACTTACATAAAAGAAGCAAAAAAAAGAATTCTGAATGTTAAAAAAATTAAATCTAACGAAATAAAGCTATTAAATAAAAAAATATCTAAGAAGATTAATATTAACAGTATTTTATAGTACAATTTTAGTTAATTTAATAACTAGCTTATTTTTCATTCATACAATACATTATGATTTTTTTGGTCAAGACTGAGAGTGGAAAACCCTCTAAATCTGATTTACTTACCCAAATTCCAGAATCTTTAATATCATCTTTATTTTTTACATTCACTTTATAGATCTTAGTATGTAAATCAGTATTAGATAATTTATATCTAATAGTTTTTGTCAAGGCACTAATAGATTTAAATTTTATATAAGGTTTTGGCCAAGACTTTAATTGCCATGCAGTTCCTGGTACTTCATACATACCACCTAAAGTACCTGATATATCTCTTTTTTTTAGAAAAAAATATTTATTTTTAAAGATATAAAAAAATACTACAGAGAATTTTTTTTTAACTTTTTTTCTCTCGTAGTTTTTTTCTAAGCTTAAATCAAATTTACAGTAATTCTTTAAAAAACATTTAGTGCAAGAAGGATTTATTTTGGTACAAATATCTGAAGAAAAATCCATTATTGCTTGTGCAAATTTTCCACTATTAGATTTAGGGAACATTTTTTTTCCAATTTCATTAAATTTAAGCTTATTAACCATATCATTTTTATTTAAACCATTCACTCTAGTTATAAATCTTTTAATATTAGTATCTATTACTACTGAAAACTTTCCAAAAGCAAAACTAACGATAGCTGATGCTGTATACTCACCAATTCCTGGCAAACATATTAAATCTTCATATTTTTCAGGAATAATACCATTGTGTTTTTGATTTATAATTTTTGCAGCTTTTAAAAGGTTTTTAGCCCTACTGTAGTAACCTAAACCTGACCACATTGTTAAAACATCCTCAATATTTGCTTGTGCTAAGCTATTTAAATTTGGCCATTTTTTTATAAATTTTTTATAATAAACTAATGCAGTATTTACTTGGGTTTGTTGCAACATAACCTCAGATACTAAAGTAAAGTAAGGGTTTTGGTTATTATCCTGTTCAGTCCTCCATGGAAGATCTCTTTTATTATTTTCATAGTATGCTAGAATTTTTTTTCTGATAATGCTATTTTTTCTACAATACATTGTTCAATTTAATATGAAAAATTTTAAAAAAATTAATGAATTATTCTCTAATATTACTAAACAAATTTATAAACGTCATGATAATAATTTTTTAATAATTTTAGATAATTGGAAACTAATTGTTGGAAGTCATCTAAGCAACAAATCGCTTCCAAAAAAGCTTAATAAAGATAGTACATTGATTGTAATAGTAGACAATGAGTATTTATTAGATTTTCAATATCAAACAGAAACTTTTAAAAAAAAAATAAATGCTTTACTTGAAAGTAACACTATATGTAAAATCAAGTTGTTAATGAAAAAATAAATAAGAGGTGTTTATATGAAAGTTTTTGATTATTTAAAAGTTATTGTATCAACCGCGTTAGTATTATTCTCATTAGATTTAGTTGCTGAAAATACAATCAATGATAAGAAAAAAAATATTTTAGGCGATCTAAATGCACCAAACACATTGATAGAATACGCTTCTCTTTCATGTGTGCACTGTGCAAACTTTCATAATCAAAAATTACCAGAAATTAAAGAAAAATTAATTAAAACAGGAAAATTACAGTATATTTACAGAGATTTTCCATTAGATATGCCTGCTATGTTAGCAGCAATGATTACAAATTGTTATGAAGGAGAACAATTTCATACAACACTAAATAGTCTTTTTAGAAACCAGAAAAAATGGGTTACTGCTTCCAGTAATAAAGAAGAGCTTTTAAATGCATTTTACCAAATTTTAAAACAGCATGGTATATCACTGGAAAAAATAAAAACTTGTGCTGCAGAAAATAAAGATAATAAAAAAAAATGGGACTCTATTCTTGCTTCTAGATTAGAAGGTCAAAAACTAGGAGTTAACTCTACTCCTTCTTTTATACTAAATGGAAAAAAACTTGAAGGTTCAGTAGATTTAGAAGTACTTATTAAGCACATTTATTAATAGCTTTCCTTACATATACTATATATAGTATAATAAAAAAAAATAATTAGGAATTGTTGTGTTTATTAGTAAATTAAGAGTCTCTGGCTTTAAGTCATTTTCTGAAGACACCACCATGAGTATAAATAGTGGCTTAAATGGTATTATAGGACCTAATGGCTCAGGAAAATCCAATGTGGTAGAAGCTATAAAATGGGTGATGGGAGAAAACTCTTCAAAAAGCCTAAGAGGGTCAGGTATGAATGATTTGATATTCAGTGGCAGCGCCTCTAAAGCATCTAAAAATATAGCCTTAGTTTCACTTACTTTAGAAGTTGATAAAAATATTTTAGAGGATAATTATAAAAAATTTCTAAAAGATAATATTATTGAAGTTGAAAGACAAGCCATTAGGGACTCAGGGTCTACCTACAGAATAAATGGAAAAGAAGTAAAAGCAAAAGATATACAATATTTATTTGCTGATTTTTCTTCTGGGTCAAGATCTTCTAATATTATTGACCAAGGGACTATTGGTAATTTAGTTCTTCAAAAACCAATTGATCGCAGAAAAATATTAGATGAAGCAGCTGGTATATCTGGCATTAGTGCTAGAAAAAATGAGACTAATAATAAGTTAGACTCTACTAAAAGAAACTTAGATAGATTAAATGATATTTTAGCATCAAAGAAAAAGAATCTGTTAGAACTACAAAGACAAGCTAAAAAGGCTAAGTTATTCAAGCAAGCCCAAAAAGAATCAGATGAGTTAAAAAAGGTATTGTTAATAGCTAAATGGAAAAAAACAAAATCCCAATTAATTCTACTTAAATCCCAACTAAAAACTCTTAATATAGAATTAAAAAACAAAAAAAACCAATTAAATAAGCTTAGTCAAGATTCTTTAGAAAAAAAGTCTATTTTAAATAAATTAAATAATCAAAAAAAAGATATAAAAGAGAAAGGTTTACTATTAAGTTTAGATATTGAAAAAATAAACTTTGAAATTAAGAGCAAACAAAACGATTTGATTTCTTTAAAAAATTTAAAAATTCAGATAAATAAAAATATTAACTTTCAAAAAGAAATTTTAAATAATTCAAAAAAAAGAATTATTGAAATAAGCAAAGAAATGGAAACCTTACCTAAAAGTGAAAATAAGAACGATAAAAAACAAAACGCAAAAAATACCCTGTTAAAACTTGAAAATAAAGTTGAATTAGAAGAAAAAAAGATAAAAGATTTAAATATATATTTTAATGAAAAAAAAAATCTGGTAAATAAATTTGAACTTGAAAAAATAATTTTGAATAAAAGCATTAATGAAATTGCCTCAACAATAAAATTATATAAAACCCAAATTAAACAAAAAATAATACATCAAGAGAATGATGCCGAGTTTAAAAAGCTGAGTGACTTAGTTGAAATTAAAAAAAATGAAATAATAAAAATAAATGCTGAAAAGAAAAGAAATAAAGAAAGCACTGAAAATATAAATTTAAAAATCAATGAGTTAATGACTCATATCAAAAATGAAAACCTTCTAGTAGAAAAGCAAAAAGTGATTCTTAATGATGTAGAAAAAAAAATATCTAACTATTTATCATTGGGGCACAAAACAACTAAGAGTAATATACTCAATGAAGTAAAAATTGAGAAAGGTTATTTATTAGCTTTTTGCCTGGCCATAGGAGATGGCATAGAGGCGGATCATAATAAAAATTCTCCAGTGCAGTGGACTTTATTAAATAATAATGAGAAATTGATGTTGCCAAAAGGTTTAAGTTCACTTAATAAATATGTAAAGGGCCCTAAAAAACTGGAAAGATTTCTCTCTCAAGTAGCTATTGTTAATAATAATAAAGAAGGTGAAAAGCATCAAAAATATTTAAAAATTGGACAAATTGCTGTTTCAAAAGAAGGGTCTTTATGGAGATGGGATGGACTTAAAATAGTGGATGGAAAACAAACATTTACATTTAAAAGAATAGATAGCACCACTAAAATACTAGAGTTAGAAAAAAAACTAATACATGAAAAAAGTGTCCTGTTAAAAATTGAAAATAAAAAAACTAAATTTGAAAAAAGTTTGCAAGAGTATAATAAAAAATTAATATTATATAAAGAAAATTTGATTGAGTTAAATAACAAAAATTCTGAAACTCAAGACGTTTTAAATGATTTAGATAAGAAGCTTTTTATAATAAACAATACAAAATCGACCCTAGTTGAAGAAATAAAAAATATTAACGCAGATCTTTTACAATCAGAAAAAAGTTTTGAACTTAAAAAAGAAAAAGTACATATTTTAGAAACTGATATTGCAAAAATAAGTAAAAATATTTTAGAAGAAAACAAACTAATTGCAAAAGCAAAGAGTGAATTAGAAAGACTAAAAAAAGATGCTGATAAATGGAAAATAAATTTTTTATTGGAAAAACAAAAAAGTGATGAATTAGTTTTAAAAAATAATAAAAATATTGAAGAAATTAAAGAAACTGAAAAAAGATCAATTACTATACAAGAAACAATTGATGTACTACAAAAAGACCTTAAAGAAGCAGAAGAAAAAATAATTCTTATTGAGTTAAATCCTTCTCACTCAAATAACAAAATTAATTTACTTAACAATAAAATTAAAGATAATAATTTACAACTTAATAAAACAAATATTAGATTAAATGAAATAGAAAATAACTATAATGATATTGAAAAAAATATACTTGTTAAAACATCTAAGTTTGAAGAGTTAAAAGAAAAATTTATTCGTAAAGAGACTCAGATTGAAGAATTATCAAATTTCTTGAAAGTTGAAGAAGATAATATAAAAGATGAGCTTAATATTAGTTTAGAAGAAAAAAATTACTTTGATAACAAAAATTATGATGTAGATATAAAAGAATTAGAGAGCAAACTTAAAAAATTTAAGTTTAAAATAGATGAATATCAAGATATTAATTTTTCTGCTGAAAAAGATGCTACCGAATTAGAAAAAGAGGTTAATGAACTTGATATTGAAGAAAAAGATCTTACTAGAGCAGCAAAAAAATTAGAGAGAGCTATTGAAGAATTAAACAAAGAATCTAGAAGTAGAATCCTTAATGCCTTTAATGAAATAAATAATACATTCTCATCATTATTTAAAAAACTCTTTGATGGAGGTAAAGCCTATTTAGAACTAATAGACTCTGATGATCCTTTACAGGCAGGATTAGAACTTATGGTATCTCCCCCTGGAAAAAAATTACAAAAGCTATCTTTACTATCTGGAGGTGAAAAAGCATTAGCCTCTTTAGCCTTAATTTTTTCAACTTTTATAAATAAAACTTCGCCAATTTGTATTCTAGATGAGGTTGATGCTCCTTTAGATGAAGGAAATGTTGAAAAGTTTTGTGAACTGCTGAAGGAAGCTTCTAACTCATCAAATAATAGATTTTTAGTAGTCACTCATAATAAAATTACCATGGGCTTTATGAATAAACTATATGGTATAACTATGATCGAGCCAGGTAGCTCAAAAGTAGTGTCTGTAAACTTAGATGAAGCCGAATCAGTGTACGCAGCAGAATAATGAATAAATTAAAAGAATTAGAAAAGAAACTTGGAAAAGTAAAAAAATCTAAAACGCATGATAATCATTATAATAAAAAAGTTGCTGTTAACTACAGTATTGCTATAAATATCTCCATAGAGTTGATAACTGGAATAGGGTTAG
>CACMKJ010000005.1 GCA_902614225.1 Rhodospirillaceae bacterium | reverse complement strand
AGAGCCGATGTGAAGATATTTTGGATCAAATCCTCTATTATCTTTTTCTATATTTTTAATGGAATTTAAAATTTCTCCGTTAGGAAGGACAACTTCAATTCCTTCAATTAACTCTTTTGTCATACCGTATTTTAAAACAGCTGCTCCCCCGGCATTAGTAGCAATATTTCCTCCTATTGTACAAGAACCTTCAGAAGGTAAGGAAAGAGGAAAAAATCTATCATTTTCAGCAGCTATTTTTTTAATTAGCGACAAAGAACAACCTGCTTGAACTATCATATAAAAGCCATCTTTGCTTACTTCAATTACTTTATCCATTTTTTCTGTGGAAAGAAGTATTTCTTTGCCATTTTTATTTGGAATAGTTCCTCCACATAAACCTGTTCTACCACCTTGTGGTACGATTGATATTTTATTTTTATTACAAAATTTTACAATTTTTACAACGTCTGTAGTATTTTTAGGTAGCATTAGTAAAGATGATTTTCCTAGAATATTTCCTCTTTGCTCACACAAGTGAGGTCTTAATTTTTCAAAACTATCAGTCCATATACTTTTATTTAATTTATCTTTAAGTTTTTCTATTTTATTTGACATTGGTCCTATCACTAAAGGCAGCTCTTTTTAAGCGGTCATTAATGGCTATTCCTAAACCAAATTTAGGTATTTTTTGAACCGCAATTCCACTACATTTTTTTTTATCTAAATATCTTAACATTTTATATAAATTTTTAGCACTTTCTTTCAAACATTTTTTTTCGCTTAAAGTTAAAGCTATTCCTTTAAAGTTCTTAGGAATGGCGCCAAATGCAAGCCATGCCTCATTTTTTTTAGGCCTGAGAGCATTTATTCTTAGAGAGGTATCAGGCTTATAATGGGAATTAGATAATCCTGGAGAAATGAACACTTTTAATTTTTCTTTTTTATCATTTACGGGAATAATCGAATTAAGTTCTGTTTTATTAATAGCACCATGTCTGATAAGCTTTGTTTTTTTTCCTGTTAAATCAATAACAGTTGACTCTAAACCAATTAAAGAGTGACCACCATCTAAAATGATAGATATCTTTCCATTTAGTTCTTCATAAACATCATTAGCACTAGTAGGGCTAATTTTACCATATCTATTAGCGCTTGGAGCTGCCAATGGAATTTTAAGCTTACTTAAAATATTTAAAAATATAATGTTAGAAGGTACTCTTACTGCAATAGTATTCATTTTTGATAAAGCAGACTTGCAGATAGACTTATTTTTTACTTTGGCTACCAAAGTTAAAGGTCCAGGCCAATATTTATTAGCTAAGTCTCTAGCTCTTGAGTCAATATGTATATCATTCAGGGCATCATTTATATTTGAGTAATGAATAATGAGAGGATTACTTTTTGGTCTATTTTTTATTTTATATATATTTTCTATTGTATTTTTATTATCATATCTACCTGCTAATCCATAAACTGTTTCAGTAGGTAATCCAATCACTTCACCGGCTTTTAATCTAGCTACAACTTCTTTAATATTTTTACTATTATTTTTTTTAATTATAGTTTTAAGCTTCAAAGTGTAATCCTATGACTTAAAGTTAATTGTTATTTTGTAATTCTTACAGTACTATAGATTATTTATACAAATTAGCAAATTGATTGGAGATAAGAATTATGAAGTTAGTAAGGTTTGGAAAACTAGGTAGAGAAAAACCAGGAATAATAGACGAAGAGGGGCAGATAAGAGATTTATCTACAAAGTTAAAAGATATAGATAGCAAAGCTATTAATTCAAACTCTCTAAAACTTGTGCAAAGAGTAAACTTAAAAAAGCTTAATATTGTAAAAGGAAAACCAAGGTTAGGTGTTCCTGTTTCTGATATAGGTAAAATTGTCTGCATAGGCTTAAATTACGTAGATCATGCTAAGGAAGTTGGTGCACCACTTCCAAAAGAACCAATCATCTTTTTAAAGCCTACATCTTCTTTATCTGGACCAAATGATGAAGTAATGCTACCTAGAGGTATAATACCAAAAAAGGGAAAGACCCCATCAAGACTAGTAGATAGCAAGAGATCTGATTGGGAAGTTGAACTTGGTATAGTAATAGGCGATAAAGCTAGGTCTGTACCAGAGTCTAAAGCTATGCAATATGTAGCAGGATATACAATTGTAAATGATGTTTCAGAAAGAGCTTATCAACTTGATGCTGCAGCGGGTCAATGGACTAGAGGTAAAGGGTGTGACACTTTTTGTCCTGTAGGGCCTTGGTTAGTTACTAAAGATGAAGTTTCAAGACCTAACAGTTTGTCTATATGGCTAGAGCTAAATGGTAAAAAAATGCAGAATGGAAATACTAAAACTATGGTTTTTAACATAAAAGAATTAATCTCTTATGTAAGTCACTATATGACATTATATCCAGGAGATATAATAGCAACCGGGACTCCTCCAGGAGTGGGTATGGGAATGAAACCACCAAGATACTTAAAAAAAGGCGATGAGATGAAATTAGGTATTGATGGTTTAGGCATACAAATACAAAAAGTAATTTCTTGGAAAAAATAAATTATAAGTTATAAATAGATGAGAAAAATATTTGCTCATTGCTTTCTAGATGAAAGTCACAAAAAATATCTAGAAGAAAATTTTTCCATTAAAGTTCATAATGCAAATGAAAAAATATTATCACCTGATGAATTAATTAAACAAGCTAGTGGTTATGATGGTATTATCAGTCAAGGCAATATTATTAGCAATGAGTACATTAAAAAAAATTTTAATATATTAAAAGTTATATCTAATGTTTCAGTAGGTTATGATAATGTTGATATAGAGTTTGCATCTAGACACAATGTAGCTATTTTTAATACTCCAAATATTTTAGATAATGCTGTGGCTGATCTAGCTATGGGATTATTGATAGCATCAGCTAGAAAAATTTGCTCAGGTAATAATTATGTAAAAGCAGAAAAATGGAAAAAAAATTCTTGGCCACTTTTTTTAGGAGAAGATTTAAGTGAACAAATACTTGGAATAGTAGGTATGGGGAATATAGGAAAAAAAGTTGCTACGCGAGCTAGCGCATTTAATCTTAAAATTTTGTATCACAATAGAAATAAACTAAATCATAAAGATGAAACTACTTTAAATGCATCTTATTCGACCCTAAGGCATTTACTTAATGCAAGTAAATTTGTTTTATTATTGTGCCCATTAACTGAACAAACCAAACATTTAATGAATAAAGAAACATTTGCTTTAATGCGAAAAGATGCTTTTATTATAAATCTAGCAAGAGGAAAAATTATTAAAGAAAGTGATTTGATAGAAGCTTTAGAAGATAAAGTTATAGCGGGTGCAGGTTTGGATGTTTTTGAATTTGAACCTAAAGTTAGTAAGCGGTTAATGAGTATGGAAAACACAGTTTTAATGCCTCATGCAGGCAGCGCTACGTATACAACAAGAAATTCTATGGTAGAACTTGCATGTGAAAATATAACTAATTACTTGTTATACAATGTTAAAGATAATTTAGTAAATAAAAATTTATAATATAATGTACAAAGAAGAATTTAAAAATAAAACAGTTTTAATTACAGGAGGTATTCAAGGTATTGGCTTTGAATGTGCAAAAAAGTTTGTGTCTTTTGGTAGTAAAGTAATAGTTACCTGTAAATCCCAAGCTAGCTTTAGTTTTTTTGAAAAAAATTCTTTGAAAGAGAATATTCAATTAGAAAAATTAGATTTAACTAATGAAATTTCTATAGACATGCTCCATAAGAAAATAGATAAGCTAGATATATTAGTTAATAATGCTACCTTACTTAAGGGAGGAATTGAATATAGGATAGAAAATTTCTCTGATGTTGTTAATGTAAATTTGATGGGCTTAATGAGAATTTGTCATACTTTTTTACCGAAATTGGCTTTGTCAGGAG
This sequence comes from Rhodospirillaceae bacterium, assembly GCA_902614225.1. Lineage (GTDB taxonomy): Bacteria > Pseudomonadota > Alphaproteobacteria > TMED109 > TMED109 > TMED131. The sequence continues at coordinate 35,166 of CACMKJ010000005.1, read as the reverse complement.
GCAATATAATTAATATTGGATCAATATTTATAAAGTCTACTATTAAAAATGCACCCTCCTATACTGCTACAAAGAGTGCAGTTGAGTCTTTAACAAAGTCAATGGCATCTTGTTGGGCAGAGCATAAAGTTAGAGTAAATTGTATAGCTCCAGGCTTTATAGAAGGTAACACTCTTAATAAAATATTAGAAGAAGAGGACAATGTAAACCATATTAAAGATAGGATACCATTAAAAAGATTTGGTTTACCTGAAGAAGTTGTAGAAGCAATAATATTTTTAGCTTCAAGAAATTCTTCTTATATAACCGGCTCAACTATTTGTGTGGATGGTGGCTATTCTATAGGATAATCAAGATTAATCTGAGGGGAAAGATGAATTACGAAAAATATTTTGAAGAAACTATAAATACTATTAAGAACGAAGGAAGGTATAGAGTATTTATTGATATATTAAGAAATGTCCAGAATTTCCCAAATGCTACAAAATATAATGATAAAAATGAAGTAATAGAAAACGTAACAGTCTGGTGTAGTAATGATTATTTAGGAATGGGGCAAAATACTAATGTAATAAATGCGATGAAAAAAGCATTAGATACTTGTGGCGCCGGTTCTGGTGGCACTAGAAATATTTCGGGTACTACACACTATCATGTTTTATTAGAAAAAGAATTAGCAGATCTTCATGATAAAGAATCCGCATTATTATTTACATCAGGTTATATTTCAAATGAAGCTACATTGTCAACTCTGGCTTCAACACTTCCAAATTGTTATGTATTTTCAGATGAGTTAAATCATTCTTCTATGATACAAGGTATTAGGGCTAGTGGTGCAAAAAAAGTTATATTTAAGCATAATGATGTAGAGGATCTTCAAAAGAAAATAAAGGAATTAGATAAAGACACTCCTAAAATTATCGCATTCGAATCTGTATATTCTATGGATGGTGATATTGCTCCAATTGAAAACATAGCAGAGATTGCAAAAAACTATAATGCATTAACTTATTTAGATGAAGTTCATGCGGTTGGTATGTATGGAAATAGGGGTGGTGGTATTTCACAAGAGTTAGGAATAAGCAATCATATTGACATAATAGAGGGTACTTTAGCCAAGGCATATGGTGTTATGGGAGGTTACATTACAGGGAATAAGTATTTAGTCGATACAGTTAGATCTTTCGCATCAGGTTTTATTTTTACTACTTCAATCCCCCCAACAATAGCAGCCGGAGCAATTGAGTCAGTTAAGCATTTAAAGTTTAGTAGCACAGAAAGACTTAAGCATAAAGAAGCAGTTAAAGAACTTAAACAAAAGTTAGTGGATACTGACATACCAATAATCAAAAATAATAGTCATATAATACCAATTCTAGTCGGTGATCCAGATTTATGCAAAAAAGCTTCTGATTTACTTTTAAAAGAATATAATATTTATGTTCAACCTATTAATTATCCAACTGTTCCCAGAGGAACCGAAAGGCTGAGAGTTACTCCTACTCCTTTACATAACACAGAGATGATTAATTACTTTATTGACTCAATTAAAAAAGTTTGGTCAAATCTAAAATTAAATAAGAAAAAAGTGTAATGAGAAAATTTCTTTCTATTTTCCTTATCGTGACTACAGCGATTAGCTTTACTTTCTCATCTCATGCCTTTCAGATAGATGAAAAAATAAATGAAATTTTAAATCCAGTATCTGCTTTAGTGGTAAGTATAGTTTTTTTCTCGGTAGAAATTTTTGAGGGTATAAAAGTACCACTTATTGTAGTTTGGCTTATAGTAGCAGCTGTATTTTGTACCATATATTTTGGTTTTGTAAATATTAGGCATTTCGGAACAGCAATTAAAATATTTAGGTCTAATGAAAAAAATGCACCTGGAGAGGTATCACACAAACAAGCTCTTTGGACAGCATGTGCTGCTACAGTAGGGTTGGGAAATATAGCAGGTGTAGCTATAGCTGTTAGCCTAGGTGGGCCTGGAGCAACTTTTTGGATGATAGTAGCAGGTTTACTTGGAATGTCACTAAAGTTTTGCGAATGTACTTTAGGTGTAAAATATCGAGTAATTAATGAGGATGGGTCAGTATCTGGAGGACCTATGTATTATCTCTCAGCTGGACTAAAAGAAATAGGATTGGCAAATTTAGGAAAATATTTAGCTATATTTTTTTCCATTTGTTGTATAGGTGGTGCTTTAGGTGGTGGGAATATGTTCCAAGCTAATCAATCTTTTCAGCAATTTTTAAATATTACAGGGGGAGAAACTTCTTTTTTTTCAGATAAAGCGTGGCTTTATGGTCTAATTATGGCTGTATTATTAGGAGCTGTAATAATAGGAGGCATAAAGAGTATTGCCAAAGTAACAGAAAAATTAGTACCTTTCATGGCACTGGTTTATTTTACTGCAGCCTTGATAATTATAATCATAAACTATAATTTAATTTTTGATGCTTTCAAACTTATAATAAATGGTGCTTTTACTGGAGAAGGAGTTGCTGGTGGCTTTGTAGGTGTACTAATTCAAGGTTTTAGAAGAGCAGCTTTTTCTAATGAAGCAGGTTTAGGATCGGCACCTATTGCGCACTCAGCTGTTAAAACAAATTACCCAGTAACAGAAGGATTTGTATCATTATTGGAACCATTTATAGATACTGTAATCATATGTACTATGACTGCTCTAGTTATAATAATTACTGGTATGCATTTAGAGAGTGAAGGTTTAGGTGGAATAGAGTTAACCTCAAGAGCATTTGAAAAAGACATTTCGTTTTTTCCCTATATTTTAGCAATTGCTGCGATATTATTTGCTTTCTCTACAATGATATCTTGGTCATATTATGGCTTAAAATCATGGACTTATTTATTTGGTAAAAGCAAAAATAATGAAAATATTTTTAAGCTCATTTATTGTTTATTTGTAATTTTTGGATCTAGTTTAAGCATTGGAGCAGTAATTGATCTATCTGACTCTATGATGTTTTTAATGGCTTTATTTAATATTGTGGGTGTTTATTTGCTAGCATCAAAGGTTAAAAAAGAACTAAATAAATATTTAAACATTAAATTTAGTGAATAAACAATTGATATTTATCATAACAACTGTAATTTAATTATAAGGATCAATTATGGATAATGTTAAAGAAAAAATTGCAATAGCTTCTGACCATGCTGGATTTCAGCTTAAAGAGAAAATAAAACTTAATCTTGAAGAAAATGGATATGGAGTTTTAGATTTAGGTACTAATAGTGAAGAAGCAGTTGATTATCCAGATTATGGAAAGGCACTAGCTCAAAATATTCTAAAAGGAAATGTTAAAAAAGGAATTGCCTTATGTGGTACAGGAATAGGTATTTCTATTGCAGCTAACAGATTTAAAGGCATTAGAGCTGCTCTATGTAGTAATGAGGAAATGGCAATACAATCTAGAAAACATAATAATGCAAACATAATTGCTTTGGGAGCAAGGAACATAGACTTGCAATGTGCCAATAAATGCGTGGATGCTTTTTTGAATACAGAGTTTGAGGGAGAAAGACATATTAATAGGTTAGAAAAGATAGAAAAGAAAACTGTACATAATGAAGACATAGATTTAGAAAATGCAGTGCTTAATGAATTAAATAGACAGAAATATACAATTGAACTTATAGCTTCTGAAAATTTTGCATCCAGAAATGTTATGAGGTATCAAGGGTCTGTTTTAACTAATAAATATGCAGAGGGATATCCTGGAAAAAGGTATTACGGTGGATGTGAGTTTGTAGATGTAGCAGAAAATTTAGCTATAGATAGATTAAAGCAGTTATTTGGATGCAATTGGGCCAATGTACAACCTAATTCAGGGTCACAAGCCAATCAAGCAGTTTTCCTAGCTCTGTTGAAGCCAGGAGATACTATTCTAGGAATGTCTTTATCGGCAGGAGGCCACCTAACTCATGGAGCAGGACCTAATCAATCAGGAAAATATTTTAATTCAGTACATTATGGTGTTAAAAAAGATAACGGAAAAATTGATTATGATGAAGTTAGATTATTAAGTAAAAAATATAAGCCAAAAATGATTATAGCAGGCGCGTCAGCATATTCTTCAAAAATTGATTTCAAGCTTTTTAGAGAAATAGCTAATGAAGTAGGAGCCTACCTTTTAGTAGATATGGCACATTATTCTGGCCTAATTGCAAGTAAAGTATATCCTGACCCGATACCCCATGCTGATGTTTGTACATCTACAACTCATAAAACTTTAAGAGGTCCAAGGGGTGGTATTATAATTAGCAATAATGAAGATTTAGGAATGTTAATAGATAAAGCAGTATTCCCTGGGCTACAGGGAGGACCACTTATGCATGTCATTGCAGCTAAAGCTGCTGCATTTAAGGAAGCATTATCGGATGACTTCAAAGAATATAGCAGACAAACTCTTTTAAATGCCAAAGCCATTTGTAGTTCTTTAAAACATCATAATTTTGAAGTGATATCAGGAGAAACATCTTGTCATATGTTATTGATAGACTTGAGTAATAAAGAAGTCACTGGTAAATTAGCAGAAAAGGCTTTAGACAACGCAGGTATTACTTGCAACAAAAATTCTATTCCATTTGACGATAAGTCTCCTTTCGTTACATCAGGAATAAGAATTGGGACTGCAGCAGGAACTACAAGAGGGTTTAAGGAGGAACAATTTAAATATATTGGAAATCTTATAAGTGAGGTAATTGATTCCTTAAAAAAATCTGATGATGAAATATTAAAAACTGCAGAATTAGTGCGAAGTAAAGTTTTTGATTTGTGCAATAAATTTCCTCTTTACTTATGACTTAGCATGAAGTGTCCTTTTTGTAACAATACTGAAACTCAAGTAAAAGATTCAAGGCCTACTGAGGATGGGTCAGCAATAAGGAGAAGAAGGCTTTGTCCAGCGTGTGGCTCAAGGTTTACATCATTTGAAAGAGTACAATTAAGAGATTTGACAGTAATAAAAAAAGATGGCAAAAGAGCAGTATTTAATAGAGATAAATTAGCCAACTCAATTTTAACTGCATTAAGAAAAAGAAAAGTTGACACTGAAAGAGTTGAAAAGTTAATTAGTGGTATAGTAAGAAGATTAGAAAGTTCAGGCGAAATAGATATTCCATCTCATATGATAGGACAATTAGTAATGGAGTCTTTATCTGAAATAGATCAAGTAGCTTATGTGAGATTTGCTTCTGTTTATAAAAACTTTCGTGAAGTACAAGACTTTGAGAATTTTTTGGGTGAATTAAAAGACCATAAAAAATAATTATTATGGATACATTTTGGTTAAATTCTGCATTTTACCAAGCATTTTGGTCCCTAGGAAATACTGGAAAAAATCCTGCTGTTGGTTGCATACTGGTAAATAATAATAAAGTAGTAGGCATTGGTTCTACATCTGCAAATGGTAGACCTCATGCAGAAGAAAATGCTATTGAAATGGCTGGTAAAGAAGCAGTGGGTTCTACAATTTATATAACATTAGAACCTTGTAATTTATCTGATAATCGTTTTTCATGCACAAAAATAATTATTAATTCAGGAATTAAAAAAGTAGTTATAGGAGCACTCGATCCTAACCCATTTACCTACAAAAAAGGTTACAATGAATTGGTTAAAAAAGGTATAAATGTTGTTTTAAAAAAAATTTCACTTCAAAATTTTTTAATAAATTATTCACAGCTTAACATTTATTTTAATAATAGACCTATGATAGGTTTAAAAATGGCAGTATCCTTAGATGGTAATATTACAAATGCAATAACTGAAAATCAATGGATTACCTCAAAATTTTCAAGAGAGCATGTTCATCAAATTAGAAGTCTTTATGATGCTGTTATGGTTGGTACTAATACCATGTTATCAGATAACCCATCACTAGATATTAGAATTTTTGGATATAAGCAAAATAATCATAGGATAGTTTTTGATAAAAACCTGACTATAAACCCAAAAAGTAATTTGTTTAAAAACCTTAAAAAAAATCCACTCATAATTTTTACAAAAAAAATTACAAATAAAGTGAAATATAAAAAATTATTATCTTTGGGGGTAACTATAAATGAAATAAAATTAGATAATAATAATAACCTCTGTCTAGATGCTTTTCTTAAAAACATTAAGAATAGTAAAATAAAGTCTATTTTACTAGAAGGTGGATCTAAAATAGCAACTTCTTTTTTAAATAAAGATTTAATTGATATAATTTATTTTTATAGATCTAATAAATTTACGGGCAAAGAGTCTCTAAATGTAGTTGATAAAATAAAAAATATTGATGATTTTGAACTTTTTAATACAGTTGACTTAAGTAATGAAAAGTTAGAAATTTGGATAAATAAAAATATAAAAAAATGGCATAGGTAATAAATGTTCACAGGAATAGCTACAAATTATGGAATAATTAAAAATATTAAAGAAAAAAAAAGTAATGAATACACTATAGAAAGTGATATTGACTTGTCAGAAGTTAAAATCGGAAGTTCTATTATGTGCTCAGGTATTTGTCTAACAGTAATCAATAAGAAAAATAAAAGTTTCGCGGTAAATGTGTCGGAAGAAACTTTAAATGTTTCTAATGCAATAAATTGGAAAGAAGGAACTAAATTAAATTTAGAAAAGTCATTGAAAGTAGGTGATGAGTTAGGTGGTCACATTGTTACAGGTCACATTGATGATACAACTAAACTACTTAGAAAAAGAGTATTAAAAAAGTCATCAGAATTAACTTTTGAATTACCACATAACCTGCAAAAATATGTTTGTAAAAAAGGATCAATAGCAATAGATGGAATTTCACTTACAGTGAATGATGTTGAAGAAAAAAGCTTTTCCGTTAGCATAATTCCTCATACTTCTGCAGTCACAACGTTAGGTAGTATAAAAAAAGATGATATAGTAAATATAGAAATAGATATTTTAGCTAGATACATCGACAATAATATTAAAAAAATAAAGTAAGATTATGTTAAAACTCTCAAATATAGAAAAAATTGTTGAAGATGCCAGAAATGGAAAATTATTTGTTTTAGTTGATGATGAAAATAGAGAAAACGAGGGTGATTTAATTTTTCCTGCTCAACTAATAACGCCTGATATTATTAATTTTATGGCAAAATATGGAAGGGGTCTAATATGTCTTGCTCTTACAAAACATAGAGCTAAAGAATTAGATCTTAAAAAGATGGATAGAAGAAACTCAAGTAAATTTGATACTGCCTTTACAACATCTATTGAAGCTAAAGAAGGTATTACAACAGGAATATCAGCAGCTGACAGATCTATGACTATTCAAACAGCGATAGATGAAAACAAAAGCAAAGAAGATATAAGTACACCAGGCCATATTTTCCCACTTATCGCTAGAGATGGTGGTGTATTATCTAGAGCTGGTCATACTGAAGCAGCTGTAGATATTACTAGACTTGCTGGTTTAAAACCAGCTGCAGTTATTTGTGAAATTATGAATGATGATGGAAGTATGGCTAGACTTGATGATTTAAAAAAGTTTTGTAAATCTCATAATATTAACATTGCAACTATAGAAGATTTAATAAGATGGAGAGTCAAAAATGATCCTATAGTAAAAATAAAATATACTGATCAGTTGGTTACTAGGATAGCTGGAAACTTTAAATTTTTTTGTTATTCAAATTTAATTGATAACACAGAACATTTTGCATTAGTGAAAGGAAATATTGTTGAAGAAGATGAGGTTTTAGTAAGAGTGCAAAAATTTAATTATATTAGTGATATTTTTCAAGGTATTTTGTCAAAAAATAATCAAAATGAAAAGGATGTATCTATAAATAGAATAATGCAAGAAATGCAAAATATTAATAAAGGTGTTATTGTTATAATAAAAGATAATAGAAGCACATTTGAATGGAATAAGGATAAAAAAGAAAATGATAATACAGAAAGTCAAGAGTTTAGAGAGTATGGTGTAGGTGCACAAATTTTACGAGATATAGGAGTTAGAAAAATGGTACTTTTAACTAATTCAAAAAAAGCAATTATAGGATTGCAAGGTTTTGATTTAAAAATAGTAGGGCATAAGGAATTAAGGTATGAATAAAAAAAAAAGTATTTTAATAGTTGGTAGTAATTATTATCAAGAAATATTTGAAAATCTTGTTAGTGAAACTAAAGAAGAAGTAGAAAAACATAATTTATTTTGCCATCTTGAAACTGTTACAGGTGTATTTGAGATTCCATCAATAATAACTTTCTGTAAATATAAGTTTGATGGCTATATAGCATTGGGATGCGTCATCAGAGGTGAGACTTCACATTACGATTATGTTTGCAGTGAAAGTGCAAGAGCATTAATGAATATATCATTAGAAGGTTTTGCAATTGGATATGGAATATTAACAGTCGAAAACTATAATCAAGCGTTAATTAGGTCTAAAACAATTGCTAATAAAAGCGTAGGAAAAGGAAAAGTGGCGGCTTTAGCTTGTATCAATCAGCTGAGCTTAAAAGCAAAATATACAGATGGAAATTAGAAGAAATACTAGAAAAATTGCTGTTCAAGCTGTATTCCAATTTTTTTTTTCTAAAGAAGACGTAAACAAAATTTTAGAAGAGTTTTGTAGTTATAGAATAAAAGAATTTAAAAATTATAAAAAAAAATATGATACTAATTTTTTAAAAAAGGTGGTTGTAGGAGTTCATCAAAATGAGGAAAAAATCACTAAGATAATTGAACGTAATTTATCAGAAAACTGGTTAATTGATAGAGTGGATTTAACTATGAAGGCTATAATAAGTTTGGCAATATATGAATTAATCAGTTATGAGAAAATACCTTTACAAGTCATTATTAATGAATATGTATCAATAGCAAATCAATATTTAGATAAAAGAAATACAGGATTTATAAATGGAATTTTAGATAATATAGCCAAAAATATTAGAAAACCAAAATATGGATGAAAGTTTTATAATTAATAGATATTTTAAACCACTATCTAAAAATTTTGAAGAAGCATTAAATTTATCAGATGATGCAGCAGTATTAAAAAATTTGAAAAATAAAAACTTAGTTGTTAGTGTTGACAATTTTATATATGGAGTTCATTGTCCAAAATATATTAGTATTTCATATGGAGTTAATCGTGCAATATTAGCTGCTATCAGTGACTTGTCTGCCATGGCAGCAAAACCATATTGTATTTTTATTTCTATAACATTAAATAAAAATAATATTTCAACAAAACTACTTATAAGTTTAAAAAAGGGCATCAGCAAAGCCTTGAAAAAAACTAATGCTTTTTTAGCAGGAGGTGATTTATGTTCATCATCAGGAGAAATATCTTTTTCAATTACGGTTATAGGGGAAGGTTTTAGAAAAAACTTTTTACATCGAAGTGGAGCTAAGCCTGATGAGTTACTTTGTATATCTGGAAATATAGGTGATGCTAAGATTGGTTTAGATATCTTATTGAAGAAAAAAAAAGAAAGTAAAAATTTACAAAAAAATTATTTCATTAAAAAGTTTATTAATCCACCGATAAGAAATGATTTTATTAGAATGATCAGTCACAAGGTCTCTTCTTGTGTAGATATATCAGATGGTTTAATTTTTGACAGTTTTAAATTAGCATCGAACTCTGAATGTGGAATAGAAATAAGTTCAAGTAAAATTCCTATATCCTTAAAAGCGAAAACAATATTAAAGAGAAAACATATATCATTGAATGATTTGATAACCGCAGGAGATGATTATGAGTTAGCTTTTTCTGTAAGTGAAAAAAATTTAGAGTTTGTAAAAAAAGTTGGAAAAATTAAAAAAGTAAAAGTTTCGGTTATAGGAAAATTTACAAAAGAAAAAAAATTTTTATTAGATGGCAAAGCTTTTTCTGGAGGCTACTCTCACTTTTAACAAAAAAATTATTTAGACTATTGCAATAAAGTAGATCATCTGCCATTGTACAAAAAAATCAACAAAATAGGGGTAAGAAATGGAACAAATTTTTATTTTTTCATGTATAGCTGGAGCCTTGGCAATTATCTACGGCTTCATAACTGCTAAACAAGTATTAAGCATGTCAGCTGGTACAAAAAAAATGCAGGAAATTTCCAATGCTATTCAAGAAGGAGCTTCTGCATATCTTAAAAGGCAATATTATACCATTGCATTGGTAGGAGTAATAATATTTATCATAATTGCTTTTTTTTTAAATTTTAGCGTAGCTTTGGGGTTTTTAGTAGGTGCTATTTTATCTGGAATGGCAGGTTTTATTGGCATGCATATTTCTGTAAGAGCTAATGTTAGAACTACTGAGGCTGCAAAAAAAAGTTTAAATGATGGCCTAGGAGTAGCTTTTAAGTCAGGAGCTGTGACTGGAATGCTAGTTGCTGGATTAGCATTATTATCAATTTGTTTAACATATTATTTTTTGATTAAAGGTGGAGCTTCTGGCAGAGAACTAATAGATCCTCTAGTAGCTTTAGGTTTTGGAGCTTCTTTAATTTCAATTTTTGCAAGATTAGGAGGAGGAATATTTACTAAAGGTGCAGATGTAGGGGCTGACCTTGTAGGAAAAGTAGAAGCAGGTATTCCAGAAGATGATCCTAGAAATCCTGCTGTTATTGCGGATAATGTAGGTGATAATGTAGGGGATTGTGCAGGAATGGCAGCAGATTTATTTGAAACTTATGCTGTTACAGTTGTTGCTACTATGGTACTGGCTTCAATATTTTTTAATGGAAGTTTAGAAATTTTACTTATGAATCTACCTCTTGCTATTGGCGGTGTTTGTATTGTTTCTTCGATAATTGGAACATATTTTGTAAAAATATCTAAAAATGGTTCAGTAATGGGAGCACTTTATAAAGGTTTTATAGCTTCAGCTATTTTGTCTTTTATAGGCATATATCTGGTTATTGAATTATTTGTGGGCATGGGCACTGTATTTACTTATTCTGGTGGAAACTTTACATCAATGGATATTTTTCTTTGTTCAATAGTAGGACTAGTGGTAACCGCATTGTTTATTTGGGTAACTGAATATTATACTTCAACTAATTATAGACCAGTAAGATCGGTAGCTAAGGCTTCCGAAACAGGCCATGCAACTAATGTAATACAAGGTTTGGCAATTTCTATGGAATCTACTGCGGTTCCTGCATTAATAATTTGTGTAGCAATTATTATTTCTAATACATTGGCTGGTTTATTTGGAATAGCTATATCTGTTACTAGTATGTTGGCCCTTGCAGGAATGGTAGTCGCCCTAGATGCATATGGTCCTGTAACAGACAATGCTGGAGGTATAGCTGAGATGGCGGATCTTCCAGAAGGTGTTAGAAAAACTACAGATAATTTAGATGCTGTTGGTAACACAACAAAGGCTGTAACAAAAGGATACGCAATAGGCTCTGCCGGATTAGGGGCTCTAGTTTTGTTTGGAGCCTATAGAGAAGATCTAGATTATTTTATTTCTAACTCAGGCTCTTATCCATATTTTGAAGGGCTTGAAATTAGTTTTTCCCTTGATAATCCCTTTGTAATAATAGGGTTAATCTTTGGGGGTTTATTACCTTTTTTATTTGGAGCTATGTCAATGACCGCAGTCGGAAGAGCTGCTTCTTCAGTTGTTTTAGAAGTAAGAAAACAATTTAAAGAAAATAAAGGAATAATGACAGGAAAAACTAAACCTAATTATGGTAGAACAGTAGATTTATTAACTAAATCTGCTATTAAGGAAATGGTTATACCTTCATTGCTTCCAGTTTTAGCACCTATTCTATTTTATTTTATTATTGAATTAGTGGCTTCAAGAGCAGAGGCGTTTATAGCATTAGGAGCTATGCTATTGGGAGTTATAGTTACTGGCTTATATGTTGCTATTAGTATGACTTCAGGTGGCGGTGCTTGGGATAATGCAAAAAAATATATAGAAGATGGAAATCATGGTGGAAAGGGTTCAGAAGCTCACAAAGCTGCAGTAACAGGTGATACAGTTGGAGATCCTTATAAAGATACATCTGGGCCTGCTGTTAACCCAATGATTAAAATTACAAATATTGTGGCTTTATTGTTATTAGCATTTTTGGCACATTAACCTTAAGGGGCATCTAACGTTCTAGTGAACATAGAAAAAAACTCTTGTATTAAAGAAAGTTCACTATTAGAGTTATATGCCTCATCAGGATTACTTATATTTATTTCAAAAGAATCCTCTCCTGTAAGAATTTTATACTTTTTTACTAACTGATTTTCATCAAATGTAATAGCTAATACCTTATTTTCAAGGTTTTTAATTTCAAAGTATCCCTTTTCATGTTGAATTAGAGTGATGTAATACCATACATTATCAGAAAAAGTAGATTTTAAAGTGGGCTCACCAAATATTTCAATTACTTCTGACTTATTTAGTTTATTTTTTTTTATTAGTTGTATATTTTCTGTATTAAAAAAATTACCATGTTTTGTAACTCTAGGTTGACAGGATAATAGCATTGTTAAAAATAAAGGAATAATAACAAATATAGATTTTTTTTTAATTTTCATATAAATAAGTCTACATAATAAATTTTTAAATAAAATGTTTTTCAAAAAAAAAAATAAGGAAATAGTAGAACTATGCTTTACGTTGTATAAATTGATTGTAAAGCAAGCCAGAAAAAAGCACTTCTACTTAAGTTTAAAAATTCCTGATACTATTGATGGAAGATTCGAACTAATTATTTTACACTTTTTTTTATTGGAAAGAAATTTAGATAAAGAAATTAAAAAAGATCAATTAATTTACAAAGAATTATTAGAAATAATGTATAAAGATTTTGATATGAGTTTGAGAGAAATAGGAGTAGGTGACTTATCCGTAGGAAAAAAAATATATCAAATGACAGAAGCTTTTTCCGGAAGGCTATTTGCTTATAGGCAATTTAATAATAAAAAAAATTTTGGAAATATGCGAAAAATAATAAAAAGAAATATTTATGGTACTGTAGATAATATCGATGCAAAGTATGTAGAAATTATTAAATCATATATTATTGATTCTATGGAATATATAGATAAATCTTTAATTTATGAAGTTTCAAAAAATAGTTCTATATTTATTGATTTAAATCGTTATATTATAATTAAATAAAAGGAATTTAAGATGGCTGTACCTAAGAAAAAAGTGTCTAAATCTAGAAGAGGAAATAGAAGATCTCATGATGCTCTAAATTTTCGAACTATAGTAGAGTGCCCAAACTGCGGTGCTGAAAAATTACCACACCAGGTGTGTCCAAGTTGTGGTTTTTACAATAAAAAAAAAATTATCTCACTTACTAAGAGTATTGAAGACAAACAAGCTTAGTCTTTATGACAACAAGAATAAACATAGCTATTGATGTTATGGGTAGTGATAAAGGCCCAGAAACAATAATTGAAGCATCATCAATAAGTAAGACTAGATATCCAGAAATAAAGTATACTTATTTTGGAGATAGTAAATTGATATCAAAATATGTTGAAAAATATAAAAATCTAATCAACTCTTATGAAATTATTCATACTGATGAAGAAGTTTTGCCAGAAGATAAACCTAGTTTAGCTCTAAGAAAAAGGAAAAGTACTAGCATGGGGAGAGCATTATTTTTTTTAAAAGAAAAAAAAGTTGAAGCTTTGGTCTCTGCTGGTAACACAGGTGCTTTAATGGCTATGTCTAAACTAGAACTAAGAATGCTTGATGGCATTTTGAGGCCTGCTATAGCAGCAACATTTCCTCATAAAAAAGGAGAATTTGTAATGTTAGACTTGGGAGCAAATACTGAATGTAGTCAAGAGAACCTATTACAATTTGCAGTCATGGGTTCAGAATATGCAAAAGTGGTGTTAGGCAAGGAAGACCCCAAATTAGCTATATTAAATATAGGAACAGAAGCAGATAAAGGAAAAGTTTATATTAATGAAACAGCAAAAAATTTAGAAAAAAGCTATTTATCAAAAAATTTTGTAGGATACATTGAGGGTAATGATATAATTAGTGGACAGGTAGATGTAGTAATTAGTGATGGATTTTCTGGAAACATAGCTCTAAAAACAGCAGAAGGAGTAGCAACATTGTGTAGTAATTATATTAAAAATATTTTTGAAAGCTCTATCTTAGGAAAAATTTCTTTTTTACTTTTATCAAAGAAACTAGCTGCTTTAAAGGATAAGCTAGATCCTCGAAAGAGAAATGGAGCTTTATTTTTAGGTTTAAATGGTATAGTAGTTAAAAGCCATGGAGGAACTGATGCATTAGGTTTTGCATCAGCAATCGATATAGCATATGAATTCGCTTACGAAGATATAGCGAAAAAAATTATCGGGAATATTTCTAAGCAAAATATTGAATAAATATGAGAAAAAATTTTACAAGAAATAAACTTGCAGAAAGAATAAATGTGAAATTGGGATACTCAAAAGAGGAAGCAAAAGAGTTTATTGAAATTTTTTTAAATTATATAAAAATTAATATCAATGAAAAAGAAAATATTAAAATATCTAAACTAGCATCTTTTAAAGTTATTAGTAAAAAAGAAAGAATTGGTCGTAACCCTAAAACAGGGCAAGATGCAATTATCTCAGAAAGAAAAGTAGTATCTTGTAGATTTTCAAAAAATTTAAAAAATAAGATTAATAATGATTATTAAATGAAAAATGTTCAAGCATACAAAACTATAGGTGAAGTAGAAAAAATTTTGAAAGTAAAACCTCATGTGTTGAGGTTTTGGGAAGAGTCTTTTTCACAAGTTAAACCTCTAAAAAGAAAAGGAGGAAGAAGGTTATATTCTGAAGACGTAATAAATATATTGAGAATTATAAAAAAACTAGTAAGTGATGAAGGATATAGCATCAGAGGAGTAAAAAAATATCTTTCCAAAAATAAAATTAGCGATATAAAAAAAGAGGGTGCTATTAAAATATCTGAAGAGTTAGACATAAAGTTAGATAACATTGAAAAGTATTTAAAAAAAGCTAAAAGCATTTTAATAAATGAGTAATAAAAAATTAAAAATTTTTCTATTAGCTATATTTTCCGTAGTATTAGCAATAATTTGTATAAGTTTTTTTACCTCAAATAATAATGAAACTCTTAATTTATCAAAAAATATTAATAAATTTAATCTAATAACACATTCTAATGAAAAGTTTGATGATAAACTTTTTTCTAATTATCCTTCTTTAATTTTTTTTGGGTTTTTAAATTGCCCTGATGTTTGTCCTTTCACATTAACAAAAATTTCAGAAATAATTAACAAATTGAAAGAAAAGAGTCAAATTATGAAATTTTATTTTGTTACTGTCGATCCAGAAAGAGATAAAATAGAAGATTTAAAGGAATACTTAAACAGTTTTCATCCGAAAATTATTGGTGTGACTGGTTCAAATACTGGTATAGAAAATTTTTTAAAACACATGTACGTTTATAAAAAAGTAATACAACTAGATAACAATAATTATACAATAGATCATAGCTCTCAAATATTTTTATTTAAAAAAAATGGAAGTTTTTTCGGTACTATATCTACTAATGAAAAAGATAACAATATTTTGGGGAAGATAAATAAACTTATAAACGGTGCGTAGCGCAGCCTGGTAGCGCACTAGTCTGGGGGACTAGGGGTCGTAGGTTCAAATCCTGCCGCACCGACCAAAAATAAAATTACTATTTTTTTAAATTTTTATCAAATAATTCAATTAATCTTTTCCAATGTATTTCTGCTGCTTCTTTTACATAAGTATTTCTTTCTGGAAATGCAAAACCATGATCTGTTGAGGGATATACTTCAATAAAACAGTTTTTATATTTAGAAAAACTTTTTTTAATTTTGCTTAAGGTAGCTTTAGGTACCCATTTATCTTTTTCTGCAAATGCCAAATATAGTTCTCCTTTTATTTTATTAGCTATTAAGTGAGGAGAATCATCTTTTTCAGTAAGAATATCTACTCCATAAAAAGACGCAATTGCTGAAATTTTATCAGCATAAAAAGCCCCACAGCTAACAACGAATCTTCCACTCATACAGTATCCTACGATACCAATTCCAATACGATTATCAAAATTATTATTGATATAATCAATAATATTTTTTGTGTCATCTATAATCATATTATTGGTTGTATTATTCATAGTAGAAATCATTTTATTTAATTCTTCTTTTGATTTTTTATAAAGTAATTGGTTAAAAGGATAGTCTCCTTCTGTGCCTACTCTATAAAATAAGTTAGGAAGTAATACGTTATAACCATTCTTTAAAATTCTTCTACACATAATTCTTAATTCTTCCCTAATTCCAGGTGCGTCCATATAAAAGATAACAGTAGGAGCTTTTATATTACTATTTATAAAAATTTTACAATCTAAATTGCCATCTTTTGTTTTTATGATTATATTTTTTTCATGCATACATTTATAAATTTAAATACTAAAAAATTTATTATAGTTAATCTAGTTTTTTTTTTATTTAGCTCCTTTGTTAGTTTATATTCTGAAGAATGTCAAAACTTTGATAATAAATTAAAAGAAGCCAAAGAATATTTTCCTATATTCAATGAAATAGTATTGAATTATTCACTTAGAAGTGCATTTATAAAAAATTATAATAAATTTTCAAATGAAGAAAAAGAATTAATAGCTGATGAGGTAGTTTTACTGGCATTATTAGATAGGAATGAATGGTATATATTCGCAGCTAAGGATGATTGTTTTGTTTTTTGGGTTAGTCTTGAACCAGACAGATTTATAGAGCTAATAGACGGAGGATCTATAGCAAAAGATCAAGATATATGGAGAAAAGATTAATTAGTTTATAGAGTTATCTATATCTAATATAATATCTTCAACATTTTCTAGTCCAATTGATAGGCGTATTACATCTGGTCCTGCTCCAGCCTTAATTTTTTCATCATCTGAAAGTTGACTATGAGTTGTAGATGCAGGATGTATAATTAAGCTTCTAGTATCTCCCACATTAGCAACATGTGATAATAAATTAGCTTTTTCTACCATAGATACACATGCTTTATAGCCATTTTTTAGCTTAATTGTAAAAATTGATCCTACTCCATAAGGAAAATATTTTTTTCCCAAATTATAATATTTATTACTTTTTAAACCAGCATAAGAAACAGAACTTACCTTTGAATGATTTTGCAAATATTTAGCTACTATTAACGCATTATCTGAATGTTTTTTCATTCTTAAGTTTAAGGTTTCAATACCATTTAAAATATAAAAAGCATTTTGAGGAGATAAAGTACAGCCAAGATCTCTTAATGTATCTGCTTTTACTTTCATAGCAAAACCAAAATCTCCGAAGGTTTCTGAAAATCTTATGTTATTATAAGACTGATTAGGCTCACTTAAACCAGGATATTTGTTATCTTTTAGAAAATTAAAATTTCCACAGTCTATAACAATTCCTCCCATACTAGTACCATTCCCACAAATAAATTTTGTTAAAGAATGCGTTATTATATTAGCACCCCAATTTGCAGGGTTATGAAGAAAAGGAGTAGCCAAAGTATTATCAACTACCAGAGGAATATGATATTTTTTAGCTATTTTTGCAACAGCTTCTATATCAACTATTGAACCATCTGGATTTGATAATGTTTCTATAAAAATTAATTTTGTATTATCTTTTATTTCATTTTCAAAGTTTTTTACATTATCAGGGTCAACAAAAGAGCAATCCCAACCAAAATTTCTGAATGTCTTATTAAACTGATTAATTGACCCACCATATAATTTATTTGAGGCTATGAAATGATCATTATTACCTAAAAGAGTTGTAAATGCTAATTGTTGAGATGCATGACCAGAAGAGCAAGCCACAGCTGCTCTACTACTTTCTAAATTAGCCAATCTTTCTTCTAGTACTGAAACAGTCGGATTAGTTAATCTGCTATAAATGAAACCAAAATCTTCTAGTTTAAAAAGCCTTTCAGCATGTTCTGTATTTTTAAAAACGTAGGATGTAGTCTGATAGATAGGTGTATTTCTTGCTCCAGTTATAGGTTCAGGAGCAGCACCTGCATGA
Organism: Rhodospirillaceae bacterium; assembly: GCA_902614225.1. Lineage (GTDB taxonomy): Bacteria > Pseudomonadota > Alphaproteobacteria > TMED109 > TMED109 > TMED131. The sequence continues at coordinate 17,103 of CACMKJ010000005.1, read as the reverse complement.
ATGGCTCTAGTGGCAAAACCATATGATTTTTTTTTTTTAATCATTTTTTAGTAGGATTCTCTTATTAGAAATTACATTAGAATTTACTCCAGCCCATCCTAATTCACCTGAAAACTTAGCATACTCTATTTTAGGACACCTATTCATTATAAAATTAATGTTTGCAGAATTTGCAATTTTTTCACTTTTTTTATCAATTAGTCCTAACTGTAACCATATTGTTTTAGTTTTAATTTTAATTGCTTCTTTAACAAACGCTAATATTTTTTCTTTTTTAACAAATAAATCAACCATATCAGGAATAAACTCTAATTCAGAAATAGTTTTATATACTTTTTCTCCCAAAATTATTTTTTTATCTGTTACCGGATTTATTGGGATAATTTTATAACCTCTATTTTTTAAATACTTAGCAGCAAAATTACTTGGCCTATTTTCTTTATCACTAAGGCCAACTATAGCTATTGATTTGGTGGTACAGAGAATTTCTTTGATATAATCGTCATCATAAGAAATATTATCTTTTAAATTCACTAATTTTTCCAATTCGGACTTCTTTTTTCAATAAATGCTTCTATTCCTTCTTTTGCATCATTAAATCCCATATTTTTTGTCATCACTTGGGATGTATATTCGTAAGCTTTTTCTATACTCATATCTAATTGATTGTAAAAGGCTAATTTTCCAATCTTTATAGATTGGTTAGATTTTTTTGTAATTTTACTAGCAATATTTATAACTTCTTTTTTTAAAGCTTTTTTTAGGAACACTTTATTGATAAGTTTGATTTTTTCAGCTTCTAAGGCTGAAATTTTTTCTCCCGAAAGAAGCATATACATCATATCTTTTGAGGATATTTTTCTTGATATAGCTACCATAGGAGTTGAGCAAAATAAGCCAATATTCACACCTGGAGTCTGAAAATACGAATTTTTAGATGCAAAGGCAAGATCACAACTAGCTACTAATTGACATCCAGCAGCGGCAGCTATCCCATCAACGCACGCAATAACTGGTTGTGGCAAATATCGAATTGATAACATCATTTTACTACAGGTTTTAAATAAGTTTAAAAGCTTTATTTTAGATTTTGCTGACTTTCTAACCTCTGTTAGATCATGACCAGCAGAAAATGAAGGTCCTGTTGACTGAATTATCACGACTTTTATTTGTTTATTTTTTTTTATGTCATCAAATTCATTTTGCAAACTTTTAATTAACTCTAAAGAAAGAGGATTTCTTTTTTTTGGATTATTAAGTTCTATTATATAGATATTATCTTTTTCTAATTTAGTATTTATTAAGCTCATTTTTTCATTGATAACTTTATTAAAAAAAATAGTATAAACTATTGATTATTTTTAATAAAGCGTATATCTATATTAATTTGTAAAAAATATGTTAACAACTTGGGTAAATAAAAAAAACGTACAGAAAGATTGGTACTTAATTGATGCCACTGACCTAGTTTTAGGAAGGTTAGCTTCTTTCTTAGCAATTAGGCTCATGGGAAAGCATAAAAGTAATTATTGTCCCAATATAGATTGTGGAGACAATTTTGTGGTTATTAACGCTAAAAATATAAAGATGACTGGAAACAAGTTAGAACAGAAGATATTTTATAAGCATACAGGTTATCCGGGAGGATTAAAGGAAACTTCTTATAAAGATATTTTAACTAGCTCTAAGCCTGAGAAGTTAATAAAGTTATCAGTTAAAAGGATGTTGCCTAAAGGAGTCTTAGGTAAAGAGCAGTTTAAAAAACTTCATGTATACTCCGAAAACAAGCATCCACACGACGCACAAAAACCAAAAAATATCGATTTTAAAACATTAAATAAAAAGAATGTAGTTGGGTGAAATTATGCAAGCAAATAACATCTTAGAAGATACTAACGAAGAAAAGTTGGACTCATTAGGTAGATCATATTCAACAGGCAAGAGAAAATCTTCTATTGCTAGAGTTTGGTTAAAAAGAGGCACAGGCTTAGTTAAGATAAATGGTAAAGAAGAAAATAAATATTTTTCTTCAAAATCTCACAGAATATTGTTAAATCAACCCCTAGTTCTATCACAGAGGAAATCAGAAATAGATATTACGTGTACAGTAGTAGGAGGAGGCTTATCTGGTCAAGCCGGAGCTATAAGACATGGAATAGCAAGAGCCTTAGTAAAGTTTGAACCAGACTTAAGAAAAAATTTAAAAAGTAAAGGACTTCTTACGAGAGATTCCAGAATTGTTGAAAGAAAAAAGTACGGTAAAGCAAAAGCTAGAAGAAGTTATCAATTTAGCAAAAGATAATCTTTTAAAAAAATGATTTCAAAAAAAAAATTTAAATCTGTTTTAAGAGCAGATTTAAAAGTTGCTATTATGGGGCCTTCTGGATATACAGGACACGAAATTATAAGGATCATACTCAAGCACCCTAATGTTAAAATTAAGCTATTAATTGGAAACAAGAGCGAAGGAAAACAAATTTCAGAAATCTTTTCTTCTTTATCTCACATTAATTTACCTAAAATAAAAAGTCTAAAAGCTGCAAATTTTTCTAATATTGATATTGTTTTTTCTTGCATGCCCAGTGGAAACTTAGATAGTATTATTCACCTAATACCAAAGAACGTAGTGGTAATTGATCTTTCAGCTGATTTTAGAATAAAAGATGTTAAATTGTTTGAAAAGTACTATACAAGACATAAAAATCCAAAGTATTTAAAAAAATTTACTTATGGTCTAACAGAATTTAATAGAAATAAGATTAAAAGAAGTAGATATATTGCCTGTCCTGGTTGTTATCCAACATCAATTTTAATTCCAATTCTGCCACTTATTAAAAAAAATATAATTTATAATAATGATATAATAGTTGACTCTAAGTCAGGTATATCTGGTGCAGGAAGAAACACTAAAAAAGGTCTACTATTTAGTGAAAATTATAATTCTTTTAAAGCTTATGGTGGAGGAGATCATCGACATATACCTGAGATTGAAAGCTGTATTTATGATCAAACTTCAAAAAAAGTAAACATAATATTTACACCACACCTGATACCTATTAATAGAGGTATATTAAGCACTATATATTTAAAAGGAGATGCCTTGTTGATACAAAAAACTCTATTTAAATATTATGAGAATGAAAGCTTCATACAAATTAATGATTTGGGAGAGATGCCTAAAATATCAGACGTAATTGGTACTAATTTATGTAGAATAGGAATTTTACAACATAATAAAAAAAATCATGTTATTGTTACTTCAGTAATTGATAATCTATTAAAAGGAGCCTCAGGCCAAGCTATACAAAACATGAATTTGATGTTTGACCTGCCAGAAGAGTTAGGACTTGATCAACATTCAATCTGGCCTTAATATAATCATATGAAATTTTATTTAAATACTTTATTTTTAATCTGCTTGTCCTTTTTTATGATTAGTTGCTCATCTATGAATGATTGGGATGTCTCAAAAATAATTGATAAAACCGAGAGATGGCTATTTGATGATGTAGAAGATAATCCTGATGAAAAAGAGGTTAGTATTGATGAATTTAGTGGTAAAGAAACAACTGAAGAAAAAGTTGAAGTAGAGGAAGTCTTTCCAGATATCAATGATGTGCCTCAAATTAAACCTGAGTTTGAAGAAATAGATGAGAACTTTTTTGCAAGTGAAAGCAATGAAATTCAAAGTAGTGAATCAGATGATAATAATATTCAAGTTAGTGAAATAAATAAAAAAGATAATACTAAAATAGAGGATCAGTTAAAGAATAAAAATATATCTGCAGTTTTAGAAGTAAGAAAAAATATTAGATTTAAACTTGCAAAAATGTTATTAGATTCTGATCCACCTGTAGATAAAAAGCAACCAATTATTGATGGCTCATTAACTGATAATATAAAAATTACCAAAGTCGCAATAATTCAATTTCCTGATAATTCTGTTATACCTGATAATAATGCAGACAAAGTATTAGAAGAAATAGTTAAGTTTAAGGATGAAAAAAAAATAAGGTTAGTTGGGCATGCATCTAAAACAGGTAGTGAAACTGTAGAAGGCAAGAGAATTAATATGGAGATATCTATTTCTAGAGCACAAACAATTAAAAATATGTTAATTAATAAAGGCTTAGATGGTAGTAACATTGAAGTATTTGGTAAAGGTGATTTAGAACCATTAAAAGAAGAGGCAGAAGAGTTTGGAGAGGCAGTAAATAGAAGAGTAGAAGTTTTCTTTGTTTCTAATTAATCATGATTTATGAAAACTAAGTTTGAAAGGGTATCTTTATTACCACCTTACGTCTTTGCTGAAATTAACGATTTAAAGGCCAAGGAGAGGTTAAAAGGAAGAGATGTAATTGATTTAGGAATGGGTAATCCTGATAATAGTACGCCCAAACATATTGTTGATAAGCTAATAGAAACTATTAAAAACGGAAAAACTCACAGGTATTCGGTTTCTAAAGGAATTTTAGGTTTAAGAAAGGCACATTGTAATTACTATAAAAGAAGATTTGGAGTTAAACTTAATTTTGAAGATGAAGTAGTTGTAACTTTAGGCTCTAAAGAGGGTTTGGCTAACTTGGCCTCTGCTATTACTTCTAAGGGAGATATTATATTAGTTCCAAATCCAAGCTATCCTATTCATCCCTATGGCTTTTTAATAGCAGGAGCAATAGTAAAACAAATTAGAATGACAGAAGAAGAGTTGTTCTTAAAAAACTTAGTAAAGATTATAAATAAGTATAAAAATAAAATTAAAGCTATAGTAATAAACTATCCTAATAATCCAACAACTAAAATAGTAGAATTAACCTTTTATAAAGAATTAGTAAAGATATGTAAAAAAAATGATATTTGGATATTATCTGATATAGCTTACTCAGAAATTTATTTTAATGAAAAAGCTCCTCCATCATTGTTACAAGTAAAAGATGCAAAAAACATAGCTGTTGAGTTTTCTTCAATGAGTAAAACTCATAATATGCCGGGCTGGAGAATAGGATTTGCTAGTGGTAATAAAATATTAATATCAGCTTTAGCAAGAATAAAGTCATACTTAGATTATGGGGCTTTCACTCCTATTCAAGTTGCAGCCGCTACCGCATTAAACAGTTCACAGGAACATGTAAGTCATATAAGAAAAATTTATAAATCTAGAAGAGATGTTTTAATAGAATCAATGAAAAGAGTTGGATGGAATATTCCTAACCCAGAAGCTACAATGTTCGCCTGGGCTCCTATTCCAAAAAAGTATTTAAGTAAAGGTAGTATTTATTTTTCTAAAGTTCTTTTAAAAAAAGCATCATTGGCTGTATCACCTGGTATTGGATTTGGATCATATGGTGATAAAAATGTTAGAATTAGCTTAGTTGAAAATGAACAAAGAATCAGGCAGGCAGCAAGAAACATAAAAAATAATCTAAGCTTTTAAATGGTTAATAAACAATTAAATATAGGCATAATAGGTTTAGGAACTGTTGGCAGTGGAGTGGTTGAAACCTTAGAAAAAAAAAATAATTATTTTAAAAAAAAATATAATTTAGAAATTAATATTCTTGGTATTTCAGCAAAAAGTAAAAATAAAAAAAGAGCTTTTACTGTAAAAAAATATAAGTGGTATAATAATCCTTTAGATATTATTGATGTAAAAAATATTCATGTAATAGTAGAATTGATAGCAGGATCTTCAGGAATGGCATTAAAGATAGCAAATAAAACGCTTAAAGGAAAAAAACATCTTGTTACTGCCAATAAAGCTCTTTTAGCTGTTCATGGTGAAAAACTATCTGAATTGGCAAAGAAAAATTCAGTTAATATATGCTTTGAAGCTGCTGTAGCTGGAGCTATACCTATTATAAATGTTTTAGAAAATAGGATGCTATCTGATAATATTTCTAATATATATGGAATTTTAAATGGGACGTGTAATTATATTTTATCTCAAATGAGTGAGAAAAAGATATCGTTCAATACAGCTCTTAAAAATGCTCAAAATGCAGGTTTTGCTGAAGCTGATCCATATGACGATATTAGTGGTAATGATACTGCATATAAACTTGTTTTATTAACTAATTTAATTTTTTCTACTAATTTTAAAAGCAAGCATGTTTACTTAGAAGGAATAACTAAAATATCAAATATAGATTTAGAAATGGGACATAAGTTAGGGTATACAATATTACTTTTGGGAATATCTAATATTAAAAATAAGATAATTCAATTACGTGTTCATCCTTGCATGGTTTCAAAGAATAGTCTGCTGGCAAAAGTAAAAAATGAATTAAACTCTGTGGTACTAGAGGGAGATATGGTAGGAAAAACTCTATTAATAGGAAAAGGAGCAGGAAAAAAGCCTACCGCAGCATCTGTTATTTCTGATATAATTAGCTTTGAAAACTATAAACAAAGAAAGCTTGAGTATAAAAAAGAAAAAAATCTGTCTTTTATTGGTGGAAATATTAATGAAAGAAAAGGTAAATTTTATCTCAGAATAGGTGTTCTTGATAAACCAGGCGTATTAGCTGATATAACTAGTTTTTTTAAAAGGCAAAAAATATCTATAAGTAATATGTTTCAGTTAGAAAAAAAAATATCAGGTTATGTACAATTGATATTTGTTACACATAATATTTTAGAAAGACAATTAATATCAACTATTAAAAAAATTGAGAAACTAGATAAAGTTAAAACTAAAGTTAACGTCATAAGAATTGAGAATAGCATATGAATAAAAAGACTATTGAAATTAAAGAAAGAAATTTAGCGTTAGAGGCAGTTAGAGTTACTGAAGCAGCAGCATTATCAGCAAGTAGCTGGATAGGGCTAGGAGATGAAAAAAAGGCAGATGCAGCTGCGGTTAAAGCAATGAGAAAATCTCTAAATGCTCTAGACATTGATGGAGAAGTAGTTATAGGAGAAGGAGAGAGAGATAAAGCTCCGATGTTGTATATAGGAGAAAAAGTAGGAACACAAAAAGGACCGCAAGTTGATATAGCCTTAGACCCACTTGAAGGTACTACAATTTGTGCAACTGGCGGAAATAATGCATTAACTGTTATAGCTTTTTCTGAAAAAGGAGGTTTTTTAAATGCTCCTGATGTTTATATGGACAAGATAGCTGTTGGAAGCAATTTACCCAAAGGTATTATTGATATAGATGAAGAACCAGAAATTAATATAAAAAATTTGGCAAAAGTTTTAAAAAAGGAAGTTAATGATATAGTAGTTTGTATATTAGATAGACCAAGGCATAAAAATATAATAGAAAAGTGTAGAAATGTTGGAGCAAGAATTATGTTGATCCCAGATGGTGATGTGTCAGGTATTATTGCTACTGCTAACCTTGATACAGGAGTGGACATGTATTTAGGCATAGGAGGAGCGCCTGAAGGAGTTCTTGCAGCAGCAGCATTGAGATGCATTGGTGGACAAATGCAAGCAAGGTTAAAGTTTTATAACGAAGATGAAAAACTTAGAGCAAAAAAGTTAGGTATTTCTGATTTTAATAAGAAGTACTTATTAAGTGATTTAGCTTCTGGAAACTCAATGTTTGCTGCAACAGGAGTAACTGATGGTTCAATGCTAAAAGGAGTAAAAATAATTGGGAATAAAGCAATTACTGAGTCTATAGTAATGAGGTCTTCTACTGGAACAGTAAGAACAATAAAAGCAACGCACAATCTTAATTCTAAAAGTAAGTGATGAAAGTATCGAATTGTTTAATTGAAAAAAAAAAATCTATTAAGGGTAATTATTGGGCTTATCAAAAGCCACCAATAAAGGCTGTAGAAAAAATCAAATTATCATTTAACTTATCTAAAACGATAGCAAGTATTGTAGCAAATAGAAATATTGAAGATAAGAATTTAGATTATTTTTTAAATCCCACATTAAAACATAATTTACCTGACCCAAGTAGTCTTGAAAATATGAGTAACAGTATAAAAATTTTATTAGAAAAAATTTTTAGAAATAAAACTATAGGTATATTAGGAGATTATGATGTAGATGGAGCAACCTCAACAGCAATTTTGTTTAAATATATTGAATTTGTTGGTATTAATGCCGAAGTTTATATTCCTGATAGAATAAAAGATGGTTATGGTATAAGTAAGAATAGTATTGATTATTTTTTTCAAAAAAAAGTTGACCTTTTAATTTCTTTAGATTGCGGAACAAATGATGCAGAGTTTATTGCTTATGCAAAAAAAAAAGGTATAGAAATCATTGTTATTGATCATCATGAAGTTAAAAGTTTAGGCTCACCACTATCTATTATTAATCCAAAGTTAAAAGGTGATACAAGTAATTTAAACAATCTATGTACAGCAGGTTTAGTTTTTTTATTTGTAATAGGACTTAATCGGGAACTGAGAAAAAAAAATTTTTTTGAAAATAAAGAGGAAATAAACCTAAAGGAGTTTTTAGATATAGTAGCGGTAGGAACTATATGTGACTTAGTCCCATTGCAAAATGAAAACAGACTATTAGTTAAAAAAGGTTTAGAAAAAATAAACTTTAAACCAAATAAAGGATTAAGTGTCTTAAAAAGTAAATTGGAATTAGAAAATAAAATTAAAAGTACGGACATAGCATACTATATAGGGCCTTGTATTAATGCTGCTGGGAGAATAGGAGATCCATTTCTAGGTTTTAATTTATTAGTGAAAAATGAAAAAAAAGAATTAGAAGTAATAGCTGAAAAGTTAATAAATAGTAATAATGAGAGAAAAACCTTAGAGAATATTATCTATAATCAAGCTAAAATGTTATTAAACGATTTAAATAATATGAAATTTATATTTTTATATAGTAAAACCTGGCACCCAGGAATAATAGGCATAATAGCTAGTAGATTAGTACAAGAGTATAAAGTACCAGCATTTATAATGAATATAGCTGAAAATAAAGTTACAGGATCAGTAAGGTCTATTAAAAATATAGATATTAGCAAGATATTAGCTAAACTTGTTAATGAAGATTTTTTAGAATCAGGAGGCGGGCATACAATGGCAGGAGGGTTTAAATTAAAAGAAGAAAAACTGTATTCGTTGCAAAATTATCTTAAAGAAAATAGTCATGTTTTTTTTAAATCTGAAAATAGTACTATAAATATTGATTTAGAAGCAAAAATTTCTGATTTAAACCTGGAAATGATAAATAGTATGGAACAGCTTGAACCCTTTGGCATGGGTTATCCAGAACCCAAAATACTAATAAAAAAAGTTAGTTCTATTTATTCAAAAATAATTGGTAAAAATAAAGCTCATTTATCTTGTACGCTGGAGGATATTTACGGAAATCGCATAAATGCTATGTTATTTAATTTTGAACACAGTATTCTTCGTGTAATAGAAGAAAAAAGAGAGTTTGATGTTATAGGTAAAGTTTCTTTAAACGTTTGGGAAAATAAAAAAACCCCACAATTTTTTATTGAAGATTTGAGAGTGATATAGATTATGCATAACAAAAAAATTAAAATAGCAGTGTTTCCTATAGCAGGTATGGGGACGAGATTTTTACCTATTACAAAAACGATTTCAAAGGAAATGTTAAATATTTTGGATAGACCTTTATTAGATTATGCAGTAGAGGAAGCAAAAGCCGCAGGAATAGAAACATTTATATTTGTAACAAATAAAGAAAACACAAAACCTTTAGATTATTTTTCAAAAAACACCAAATTAGAGAGCTTTTTAAAAAAAAAGAAAAAAATTGATTTATTAAAACAAATAAAAAAGCTGAATATTAAGAAAAAAAATCTGAAAATTATTTTTCAAGATAAGCCTTCCGGGTTAGCTGATGCAATCCTTAGGACAGAAAAATATGTTAAAAAAGAAGACTTTTGTGTAATTTTACCAGATGATCTAATTTTAGGAGCAAACTGCACTCAAGAGTTAATAAATGTTTATAATAAAAAAAAATCAACTGTTATAGGCGTAATGGAAGTAGATAAAAAAGACGTCTCTAGTTACGGGATTATAGAAAGTTCAGTATTTAAGAAAAATATTTATAAAATTAAAAATATGATTGAAAAACCAAAAGTTAAGGATGCTCCTTCTAATTTAGCAATAGTAGGAAGGTATATTCTACTTAATGATATATATAAATTTATCAAGAAAACTAAAATTGGAAGTGGTGGAGAACTTCAAATAACTGATGCTATATTTTTAAGCAGCAAACTTAATGAAGTTTGGGGCTATAAATTTAGTGGCAAACGTTATGATTGTGGTAATAAAATAGGATTTTTAAAAGCACAAATAGCTACTGCATTTAAAGATAAAGAAATTAAAAAAGAAATTAAAAAATTTATTAAGAATTTAGGAGGTTAGCTATGAAAATAGCAGTTATTGGTGCTGGTTATGTAGGGTTAGTTACTGCAGCATGTTTCTCAGAGTTTGGGTACGAAGTAATTTGTATAGATAATAATAAATATAAAATTAAACAATTAAAGAAAAAAATTATTCCAATTTATGAACCAGGACTCTCTGACTTAGTAAAAAAAAATGCTAAATCAAAATATCTTTTATTTAGCAATAGCATTAGTAAAATTAAAGATGCTAATATTATATTTATTGCTGTGGGAACACCCAGTACTAGAAGAGGTGATGGGGAAGCAGACTTAAAATTTGTATTTAGCGTCGTTAAAGATATTTCTAAATTTTTAATAAAGAGAAAGAAACAGTTAGTCATAACCAAGTCAACAGTTCCTGTTGGTACTGGAAAAAAAATACAGGATATGATGTGTGAATTAAGACCAGATTTAATTAATAACAAAGATTATTTTATAGCATCCAATCCTGAGTTTTTAAGAGAAGGGTCAGCTATAGAAGATTTTATGAGACCAGATAGAGTAGTTTGTGGAGTGACAGATAAACAAGCAGAAGAAATTTTAAAAGAATTATATAGGCCTTTAAACTTAAGGGAGGCTCCGGTTCTTTTTGCTGATTTAGAGAGTGCAGAAATTATAAAGTATGCTTCTAATGCTTTTCTAGCTCTAAAGGTTTCATTTATTAATGAGATAGCAAACCTTTGTGAAAAGACTGGAGGAAATGTACAAATGATTGCTAAAGGGATGGGATTAGATAATAGAATTGGTCCAAAATTTTTACATCCAGGCCCTGGTTTTGGAGGGAGTTGTTTTCCAAAAGACACAAGAGCTCTTTACGCTTCATTTAAAAAAAATAAAATTAATAACACTTTAGTCAAATCAGTAATTAACTTTAATGAAGATAGAAAAATAAGCATTGTTAATAAAATTAAAAATTTATTAAAACCTAAGATAAAAAATAAGGTAATAGCTTTTTTAGGAGTAACATTTAAGCCTAATACTGATGATTTAAGAGAGTCTCCTAGTTTAGAAATTATACCTAGGTTAAGAAAGTTAGGTGCAAAAATCCATGCTCATGACCCTGCATTTAATCCAGAATTTATTAAGGTCAAGGAGCTTGATAAAATTAAATGGCACAGTAATGTTTTAGAGGCAATTAAAAACGCTGATCTTTTGGTAATACATACAGAATGGAATGAATATAGAGGATTAGATTTATTAAAAGTAAAAAAAGCATTAAAAAATCCAATAATTTTAGATTTAAGAAATATATTTAACTTAGACGATATGAAGAGGTATAATATCAAATACCATGGAATAGGATTCAAGAGCTAGAGGAATATGAAAGGGCATAAATTCAATAAAAGCATATTTAGAGCTTATGACATAAGAGGAATCGTTGCGGATACATTATCTGTAAAAGATGCTTATTATATTGGTTATAATTTTGCAAAAAAAATAAGAGATAAGTTTAAGTCTGTAAATATTGTAATAGGCTATGATGGGAGGCTATCTTCTACTATTTTAGAAAAGAGTTTAATACAGGGTTTATTTGATAATGGTGCTAATGTTACTAGGATAGGACTTTGTGCATCTCCTATGTTATATTTTGCTTCAATAAGATTAAGAGCTGAAGGGGCTATAATGATAACAGGTTCACACAACCCTACAAATTATAATGGTTTTAAGATATTAACTAAGGAAGGTAGCTATTTTGGAAAACAATTATTAAGCCTTATGAAAATTAAAACTATGCCTATAATGCAAGGTAATATTCATTATTTTGATATTAGTAATTCTTATATAAGTAATTTAGTAAATGCGATATCTTTTAAAAAAAATAATCTTAAGGTAGTTTGGGATCCAGGTAATGGTTCTACAGGGGATATTATTAAGAAACTTATAAAGCATATACCAGGTAAACATATTTTAATTAATTCTGATGTTGATGGTACTTTTCCCTCTCATCACCCTGATCCAACAGAAGAAAAAAATTTAGTTGAGATAAAGAAAACAATAAGAAAATATCATGCGGATATAGGTATAGCCTTTGACGGAGATGGAGATAGGATTGGTGTTGTAGACTCTCAAGGAAACTTCATCTCAGGAGATAAACTACTATTATTATTTGCTATGGATATTTTGAAGAAAAAACCTAGATCAAAGATTATTGCGGATGTTAAAGCTAGTAATTTAATTTTCAAAACTATAAGCAGTTTAGGTGGTACAGCAATAATGAGTAAAACAGGCCATTCACTTATAAAAACTAAAATGAAAGAAACAAATGCACTATTGGCAGGAGAAATGTCTGGGCATATATTCTTTGCAGATGAGTATTATGGTTTTGATGATGCTTTGTATGCTTCTATAAGGTTATTAAATATTATATCACAAGGCTTTAATATAAAAGAGTATTTAAAAAAGTTTAAAAATCTCTATTCGACTCCTGAAATTAAAGTATTTTGTGAAGATAGTTATAAATTTAAAGTTATTGACGAAATTATAAAAATTTCTTCTAAAAAATATAGAGATGTAAGTTACATTGATGGTATAAGAGTCAATGTTTCATATGGTTGGTTTTTAATAAGAGCATCAAATACGCAGCCTGCTATAGTTATAAGATGTGAGGCAAATTCTAAGAAAAATCTTATTTCTTTGATAAAAGAAGTTGATTTTATTTTATCAAAATTTGATCTGAAATTAAATTATTGATGTAAATTAATGTATATAAAATTTAAATTTTATTGTTATATTGTTTTATGCCAAAAAAAAATAAAAACGAAATATTTGAAGAAGACTTGGGTGTAATCACTAAAGAAAAAATAGAAGTAAAAAAGCCTGATATGTATGCTGTTGTACTAATCAATGATGATTATACGCCTATGGAATTTGTAATATATGTATTACAAACAATATTTAAAAAAAATTATGAAGAAGCAAAAAAAATTATGTTATTAGTTCATAACGAGGGTAAGGGGATTTGTGGTATTTTTTCTCTAGATATTGCAGAAACTAAGGCAAATCAAGTAATTGAATTCTCAAGAATAAATCAACACCCTTTAGAATGTAAGGTTCAGAAACAGTAAAATGATATCAGAGCAACTAGAAATTATAATTCAAAAAGCTTTTGAACTGGCAAAAAATAAAAAACACGAGTTTTTAACATTAGAACATTTATTACTAGAGTTATGTGAGGCTGATGATGTAAAAAAGTTTTTTAGTTATAAGATGGTAAATATTCAATATATTAAAAGTGATTTAAATAATTATATAGAAAAGAAACTAAAGACTATTGTAGTAAAAGAAGATGTGAAGCCAGTACCTTCTATGTCATTTGAGAGAGTGCTTAAAAGAGCAGCTCAACATGTTCAAAGTTCAAGAAAAGGAGAAGTTCAAACTTTGAATATTCTAGTAGCGATGTTTTCTGAAAGAGATAGTTTTGCAGTATATTTTTTAGAAAAACAAAATCTAACAAGATTAGATTTAGTTTCATATATTAGTCATGAAAAAGATAAGGATGAATACAAAAATCAAGGAACAGAAAATCTATCTGAAGAAGCTAGTCAAGAAGACAAAAGTCGAAATAATTTGCTAGAAAAATATTGTATTAACCTGAATAAAAAAGCAAAACTTGGAAAAATTGATCCTTTAATTGGAAGAAAAAAAGAAATTAATAGAACGGTACAAATATTATGTAGAAGACTTAAAAATAATCCATTATTTGTTGGAGACCCTGGTGTAGGTAAAACAGCATTAGCTGAAGGCTTAGCAAAAAATATAGTAGATGGTAAAGTACCAAAAATTCTTAAAGAGGCCACAATCTATGCTTTAGAAATGGCAACATTATTGGCAGGGACAAGATACAGAGGAGACTTTGAGGAAAGACTAAATGGTATATTAAAAATTGTTACTTCCGATACTAATAATATTTTATTCATTGATGAAATTCATACAGTTATTGGTGCAGGAGCTACATCTGGTGGTTCAATAGATGCTTCAAATATATTAAAACCTGCACTTGCTAATGGATCATTAAGGTGTATTGGGTCTACCACTTATACAGAATACAGAAAATATTTTGAAAAAGACTCAGCATTAGTTAGAAGATTTCAAAAAGTGGATATAGAAGAACCCAGTCAGGAAGAAGCTGTATTAATTATGAAAGGAATTATTCCTAATTTTGAGAAGTTTCATAAAGTAAAATACAGCGATGAAGTAATTTCGGAGGCAGTAAGGTTGTCTGCTAAGTTTATTCATGGCAGAAAATTACCAGATAAATCTATAGATATAATAGATGAGATAGGAGCACAATTTAATTTAAATAATAATAAAAAAGATATTAATGTTAAAGATGTAGAAGATACAGTAGCTCAAATAGCTAAGATACCTTCTAAAAATATTTCTTCTGATGATACTAAAGTATTAGTTAATTTAAAACGCAACCTAAAACTGTCTATATTTGGTCAAGATAAAGCAATAGATGAGCTTAGTAGAGTTGTAAAATTATCAAGATCAGGTTTAAGGGATGATAACAAGACTATAGGGTCATATTTATTTGTAGGACCTACTGGAGTAGGTAAGACAGAAATAGCAAAGGTTTTATCTAGTGTTTTAAATATTGATTTATTACGGTTTGATATGTCCGAATATATGGAAAGACACAGTATATCTAGGTTAATTGGTTCCCCACCAGGATATGTAGGCTTTGATCAAGGAGGAGCTTTAACCGAAGCAGTGAATAAAAGTCCTAACAGTGTAGTGCTACTAGATGAAATAGAAAAAGCGCACCCTGATGTTTTTAATATTTTATTGCAAATAATGGACTATGGTAAATTAACAGATCATAACTCTAGAACAGTTGATTTTAGAAATACAATATTAATAATGACTTCTAATGTAGGTGCAGAGGCTTTAGAAAAAAATAGTGTAGGTTTCACTAATTCAAATATTGATAGAGATAATGAGACACAAATAAATAGAATGTTTGCACCTGAATTTAGAAATAGATTAGATTCTATAATACAATTTGATTTTCTATCAAAGAAGGTTATGAAAAGTATAGTAGATAAGGCAATTAATATACTTGATGGACAGTTAGCAGAAAAAAATATTTCTATTAGTCTATCAAATAGTGCCAAAGATTATCTTATAGAAGAGGGATACGATAGAAAGTTTGGTGCTAGACCTTTAGAAAGACTTATACAAAAAAAAATTAAAGAGCCCTTGGCTGATGAGATAATATTCGGAAAACTCAAAAAGGGAGGAAAAGTTATTGTAGAATTCAATAAAGAACAGTTAAAAATTAAGCTTACTAAATAATTTTAAAGGGAGAATAATTATCATTTATATGATTTATATCATTTAATACTATTCTCCTTTCTTCTTCCAAAAAATTCTTAATAGCCAATTTAAGTTTTTCATTAAAAATATAGTGAGCACTGTAAGTTATTTTAGGTAAATAACCTCTTTTTATTTTATGAGCACCCTGAGCTCCAGCTTCTACTTTTATATATTTATTTTTTATTGCGTATTCCATAGCTTGATAATAGCAAACTTCAAAGTGAAGATTCTTTATATCAGAATTACATCCCCAGTATCTACCATAAAGTATATCATTAGAAATAAAATTAAGAGCACCGGCAATAATATTTTTATTTTTCTTCGCCAATATCAATATACTTTCTTTTTTTAGATATTGTGGAAGTTTAATAAAAAAATCCTTGGATAAATAGTTGTATGACCATTTTTTCTTAATAGTTGATATATAAAATTGATACATAATTTCACAAAGATTTTTATTGAACTTTTCATTTTTTATTATTTCTACTTCAATGCCTTGATGTTTAATGCTTTGTCTCTCTTTATTTATACTTTTTCTTATTTTATAAGAAAGTTTATTTAAAAAATCTTCAAAAGTATTGTAATTATTATTTGTAAAATGAAATTGTTCTCCATATCTAATTAAAAAACCTTCATTTTTTAAAAAATCTAATTCATGTTCTTCAAAAAAATTAATATGAATACTTGATATTTTCTTTTCTTTACAAAAGTCTTTAATGAAATCGAATAATTTTTTTTTAATTAGAGCATTAATATTTTGGGTAACTAATATTCTTTTACCTGTAACAGGAGAAAAAGGTGAAGCGATTAAAAGTTTTGGATAATAGTTTAAACCTAAGCTTTGATACGCTTGAGCCCATGAATGATCAAATACAAACTCACCCTGACTATGGTATTTAATGAAAGAGGGGACAACAGCAGTAATTTTATCATCGACTTTTAAGCAAAAATAAATGGGCTGCCATCCAGTATTACCTCCTATAGAGTTACTATCTTCTAATAGCTTTAAAAAATTATAACTTAAAAAAACATTTCCATTTTTATTACAGTTATCCCAATCTTTGGCTTTAAATTTATTTATTGAGTTTACTACTTTGATATTTATTTTATTTTTCAAATGCAATCTCAAAAACTGAATCTATTTCAACTGTTGCATTTTTTGGTAAGGAATTAACACTTACAGCAGATCTAGCATGATCACTATTAGGACTCATTATTTTTGTTATCAAATTGGATGCTCCGTCTGCAACTTCAGGCTGATTAATAAATAAATCATCGCTATTAATAAATACATTTATTTTTACACATTTTCTAACCAAATTTAGATTATTTTGTATGGCATCCTTTAAAATAGCGAAAGAGTTTAACATACATAATTCTGCAGCCATTACTGCAGAAGGTATTTCTACGTCTTTATTGACTTTTCCAGT